>JAISIS010000177.1 GCA_031261905.1 Burkholderiaceae bacterium | reverse complement strand
TGGTTTCGGGGCCGCCGTGGTCGGGGCCTTGTTGTATAGCATCATCTCGTGGGCATTATCCACTTTGTTGTTAAAACAGTAAATGTCATCTCATCACTTCAGCATAGAATTTTTTCCTCCCAAAACACCGGAAGCTTTTGAAAGGTTGCGGGAAACACGCGCGAGGCTGTACCGGCTCTCGCCCGAATACTTTTCCGTTACGCTTGGCGCGGGCGGCACCACGCGCGAAGGCACACAGGATGTGGCTGTCGAAATCCATCAGGAAGGCCGTCAGTCCGCGCCGCATATCACCTGCATCGGGACTTCCCGCGCCACGATCCGCGAAAGGATAATGGCGTACAAATCGCTGGGCATCAAACGGCTGGTGGCGCTGCGCGGCGATTTGCCCAGTTCCTATGGCGTACTGGGCGAATTTCGCTACGCCAACGAGCTGGTGGAATTTGTACGTGCCGAAACCGGCGACTGGTTTTCCATTGACGTTGCGGCTTATCCCGAAATGCATCCTCAGGCCAAATCGCCGCAGGATGATCTGGAGAATTTCGTCAGGAAAGTAAAGGCGGGTGCGGACGCGGCCATTACCCAGTATTTTTACAATCCGGACGCCTATTTCCGTTTTGTGGAAGCGGTGCGGAAAGCCGGTGTTGAAACGCCCATTATTGCGGGCGTCATGCCGATTACCAATTACGCCAGCCTGGCCCGTTTTTCAGATGCCTGTGGAGCCGAAATACCGCGATGGATGCGCCTGCGGCTGGAAAGCTACGGCGAAGATCTGGCCTCCATCCGGGAATTTGGCCTGGATGTGGTAACGGCGTTGTGCGAGCGATTGCTGGAAGGGGGCGCGCCGGGCTTTCATTTCTACAGCCTGAACCAGGCCGCGCCGGTTGAGGCCCTGTACGAAAGGCTCGGCCCGGCGGGTTATCGTCCCGACAGCGGCTGATTTCAGGGCGTCGCCCTGTCCGCTTCCACCTCCACCGGGCGCAGCCTGGCGGCCAGCTTGTCCAGCACGCCATTGACAAACTTGTGTCCGTCAACGCCGCCAAACGATTTGGAAAGCTCAACAGCCTCGTTGATGACGACCCGGTAAGGAATTTCCGGATGCGCGGCCAGTTCATGCGCGCCGATCAGGAGCGTGGCGTGTTCAACAGGAGAAAGCTCTTCCAGCGGACGGTCCAGATGCGGCCTGATGGCATCGCGCAGGCTGTCCGCCTGCCCGATTGCGCCCGAAACCAGCGCGATAAAGTGATCGGTATCGGCTTTTGTGAAACCGTGCGCCTGGCGGATATGCTCAATAATGACGGCGGCGTCATCCTGGTTCAGCAGCCACTGGTACAGCGCCTGCAGGGCAAATTCGCGCGAGCGATGGCGCGGGGAACGGTTCTTGTTCGGGTTTGCGAGAGAATTTTTTGCTTTCATGGCAGGGTAGCCCTTGCCTTTTCCGGGCAAGGGGAAGATATCAGATCAGGCGGGTCAACAACTTATTCTTCAGGATTATCCTGGTCATCCACAGCGGCATCAAGCTCTTCAAGCGACAGTACCAGGTTGGCCATCTCAATAGCCACCCGTGCGGCATCCGCGCCCTTTTCCACCATGCGGGATTCCGCCTGTTCGTCCGTATCGGTCGTCAGGATGGCATTGGCAATGGGGATACTGTAATCCAGGCCGACACGTGCCACGCCCGCGGCAGACTCTTTGGCTACAACCTCAAAGTGGTAGGTTTCACCCCGTATGACCGCGCCAATGGCAATAAGCGCGTCAAACTGCCCGGATTCGGCCATCTTTTGCAGCGTCAGCGGAATTTCCAGTGCGCCCGGAACAGTCGCTATCAGGATATCCTCTTCCGCAATGCCCAGGCGCTGCAATTCGGAAAGGCAGGAAGAAAGCAGACCCTGGCAGATATCTTCATTAAAGCGCGACTGAACGATGCCGATGCGCAAATCCTCGCCTTGCAAATCGATTTTAAAGGTAGCGATATTCATACGTTGCCTCCTGAAGTGAGGGGTGGCGCATCCGGTTTTTCCAGATAGCCGGTTACATCAAGGTTAAAGCCGGTCATAGACGGCATTTTTCTCGGGTTGGCCAAAAGCCGCATTTTACCGACACCCAGGTCACGCAGGATTTGCGCGCCGATACCGTAAGTGCGCAGATCATGCCCGCCCGCCCGGGCTGGTGTGGAAGATGCGGGTGAAGCAAGCCGGTTAAACCGGTCAAGCACTTCATCCGCAGACTCCTCACAGTTCAACAATACCATAACTCCCCGTTCCGCGGCGCGGATGGTTCGCATGGCATCGGTCATATTCCAGGAATGGCCGGTGATTTCCGTCTCCATCAGGTCCATCAGCGAGAAAGGCTGATGCACGCGTACCAGCGTTTCCTCATCTGCCTTTATGTCACCCAGAAAGAGCGCAAGATGGGCGGAACTACCCGGTTTATCGCGGTAGGCAATCGCCTGGAAAGCGCCAAAGGGCGTATTGAGCATACGCTCGCCGGTCCTTTCGATAATACTTTCATGCTGGCTGCGGTAGCGGATAAGATCGGCAATCGTGCCGATGAGGATGCCATGCCTCTCGGCAAAGCCCAGCAGGTCAGGCAGGCGGGACATCGTGCCATCCTCATTCAGTATTTCGCATATCACGGAAGCGGGCGTCAAACCGGCCAGCCCGGCAAGATCGCACCCGGCTTCCGTATGGCCCGCGCGCATCAGCACGCCGCCCGGCTGCGCCATGACAGGGAAGATATGCCCCGGCTGCACCAGGTCTTCCGGTTTTGCGTCTTTGGCGACTGCCGCCTGCACGGTACGTGCGCGGTCATGCGCGGAAATACCGGTAGTCACGCCCTCGGCGGCTTCAATGGAAAGCGTAAAGGCGGTATGGAATTTCCCGCCGTTGTTGCGGGTCATCAGCTCCAGCCCCAGTTGACGGCAACGCGCCTGCGTCAGGGTCAGGCAAACCAGCCCGCGCGCATGTGTAACCATGAAATTGATGGCGTCCGGCGTCACAAAATCAGCCGCCAGGATCAGGTCGCCCTCATTCTCGCGATCCTCATCATCCACAAGGACAACCATCTGTCCTGCGCGGAATGCGTCAATAATATCTTCAGTTGGGGAAATAGGCATATCAAGGTCCCGGAAACCCTCTATTGTAAATGAATAAGCCACAACAGGTTGCCCGGAATGTTTCCCCGGTCGCCCCGCCCGATTTTTAAAGCTTCCCTTTCTCCTATAGTGGGGGTTAATTCCAGGCCCTTGATTTTATTGGGGAATTTTTTGAAAATTTTGAAAAAACCTGGTCAAGTAGACCAAGTCTACTTGACCAGGTTGCGCAATTCCTTGAATTTATTGGCAAATATTTTTGGAGAGCATCTTTTTTATTACGATTAACGTAATGCGGCGCAAACAGGAGATTGTGCGGAATTATGTAGGGGCGACCGTCCCCGGTCGCCCGCACCTTCCCGGCCTGTGGACAAAAACAACAGGAAACGCGCTCAGCATAAGCGTTACCCACACTTCACTATTTACCTGTACGGTTAAACCACCTATCATGTAACACGATTGTAACAATCAATAAAATAGCATGAGACGTTATATTGCGCCTGATGGCGGAGACACACTGTACAACAGATAAAGATATGGCCAATTCATATGGTAAACCTGACTGAGCGTAACGGCTCACGGCTCAATTATAGTCATCTCCCTCTAAAACCCCTCGCGCTTGCTGTCCTGCTGGCCTTTGCTCCCCTCGCAGCAAACGCAACGGATTCCACTGTCGATATTACCAACGGCACTGACTCCTGGTACGGCAATACCGGGAAGACCTCTAATGCCGGCAGTGATAATACCAACGCCAGCGGCAACAGCGTCTCCGTGGTGACGGGCGCCAATGCATACTATGTGTATGGCGGGTATGTTGAAAATTATGGCGATGCTGATGTGGCGGCAGACGGCAACACCGTCAATATGCAAGATGGCTCGGTGAGGTATGTTTATGGCGGCTTGGCCTTTAGCAACAGCAGCAATGCAAGCGCCTCCGATAACAAGGTCACGATCAGCGGCGGTACGCTGAGCTACGATTTTTATGGCGGGTATGCCAGTAGCAACAGCGGCAATGCAAGCGCCACCGGCAACAGTGTCACGATCAGCGGCGGCTCGGTGGGCTACGATGTTAGAGGCGGGTTTGCCCAAAGCACCAGCGGCAATGCAAGCGCCACCGGCAACAGTGTCACGATCAGCGACGGCTCGGTGGACAGCAATGTTTATGGCGGGTTTGCCCAAAGCACCAGCGGCAATGCAAGCGCCACCGGCAACTCTGTCACGATCAGCGGCGGCTCGGTGAGTGGCAGTGTTATTGGCGGGTATGCCTATAGCAACAGCGGCACGGGTTCCGCCACCGGCAACACGGTGACCATCTCCGGCACAGCCCAACTGA
>JAISIS010000134.1 GCA_031261905.1 Burkholderiaceae bacterium | reverse complement strand
GTTTTATCCCGCGCAGAAATGCCTCCCTGCCCGCGCTTCTGGATCTGCCTTCTCAAACGGACTGGATGCGTTTTGCCAAGAGCATTGCCCCAACACTGGAAAAACAGGGCTGGCGAATTGAAAAAGCGCAGGAATACCGTTATGACATTGCGGAAATCGAAGAATGGTATGCCCGTGTTGCGGATGATGGTGCGGAAACCGGGAAGGACTGGTTCAGCCTGGAACTGGGTATTGTCATCAATAAACAACGCATTTCCCTTCTGCCGATTCTGGTAACGCTTATCCGGAACGCGCCAGATGCGTTTGATCCCAAAAAGCTGGATGAAAAGCCGGATGGGGAAGCGTTGCTGACCACCCTGCCGGACGGTATGCGGGTGGCGTTGCCGTGGGGACGGATCAAGCCTATTCTGCGCGCGCTGGGCGAATTGTATTTCCCGGACAGGGACGGTCAGACCATTCGCCTGCATACGCTGGATTCTCCCCGGTTGGCGGAACTTTCAAAAAACCTTCCCTTGCACTGGCTTAACGGCGAGCGCCTTCTGGAGATGGGAAAGCGGCTGGCGGAATTCGATGGCGTACAAAAAGTCAGCCCGCCTCAAACCCTGCAGGCATCGCTGCGCGATTACCAGATGGAAGGGCTTTCCTGGATGCAGTTCCTGCGCGAGTACGGACTTGCCGGTATCCTGGCGGATGATATGGGGCTGGGCAAGACGCTCCAGACGCTATCGCATATCCTGCTGGAAAAGGAAGCGGGAAGGCTGACCCGCCCGGCGCTGGTTGTCGCGCCGACCAGTCTGATGAGCAACTGGCGGCAGGAGGCTGAGCGTTTTGCGCCGGAACTCAAGGTGCTGGTGCTTCAGGGGAAAGAGCGCGCCCGGCAGTTTGAGCGCATAAACCAGTATGACCTGGTTCTGACGACTTATGCGCTGCTGCCCAGGGATGAGCCGGAATTGCGGGAGTATGAATACCACCTGCTGATACTGGATGAATCACAGTACATCAAGAATGTCCGCTCCAAGGCGGCGCAGATTGCCGCTTCCCTGCGCGCGCGCCATCGCATGTGCCTGACGGGCACGCCTCTGGAAAACCACCTGGGTGAACTGTGGTCACAGTTCCACTTTTTGCTGCCAGGGCTGCTGGGCAATGAAAAGACGTTTAATAGCGAATTCCGGCATCCGATTGAAAAACTGGCCGATGAGAACCGCAAGGCGCTGCTGGCGAAACGTATTCGTCCCTTCCTCTTGCGGCGCACCAAGGACAAGGTGGCCGACGAACTGCCGCCGAAGACGGAGATGGTGCGCAATGTGGAACTGACTTCCGCACAGCGCGACATATATGAAACAGTGCGGCTGGCCATGGACAAGAAAATACGGGATGAAATCGCCAGGAAGGGGGTGGCAAAAAGCCAGATGGTGATTCTGGAGGCGCTTCTGAAATTGCGGCAGGTATGTTGCGATCCGCGCCTGCTTCGCGGCGGAGCCAACCGGAAGGCGGTGCTCTCCGCCAAGCTGTCCGCGCTGATGGAAATGCTGGAAGAACTGTTGCTGGAAAATCGCCGTATCCTCGTGTTTTCTCAATTCACAAGTATGCTGGCGCTGATTGAATCCGAACTGAAGCTGCGGCAGATAGCCTACACGGTGCTGACCGGCGATACGATTGACCGGGCCGCCGCTATCAATGCTTTCCAGGAAGGACAGGCGCCGATTTTTCTGATAAGCCTGAAAGCAGGTGGTGTTGGCCTGAACCTGACGGCGGCGGACACGGTGATCCACTATGATCCCTGGTGGAACCCGGCAGTGGAAAACCAGGCGACAGACCGGGCCTGGCGCATCGGGCAGGACAAGCCGGTTTTTGTGTACCGGCTGATTGCGCGCGGCACGCTGGAAGAGAAAATCCAGGATCTTCAACAACGAAAAGCCGATCTGGCGGACGCCATTCTTGCATCGGGCGAAGCGCAGGGCGTACAGATTACGCCGGAAGACCTGCAGGCGATTTTTGAACCGCTGGAAAGCGTTGGCGATGAGGAAGCGGACGCCGTTGCCGCTGAAACATGAAAAAACCGCTTTCCGGTGTGCACGGGAAAGCGGTTTGCCGCCGTTTGCTGACGGAAGCGCCAAACAAGGCTTTGCGAAAGCCTATTTTTTCCGGCCTTTGCTTTTGAGAACAACAGGCGCTGCGCCGGTATCAATCAGCGTTCTCAGCATCCAGGCGTTTTTTTCATGTATCTGCATCCGTTCGGTCAGCAAATCAACGGTCGGGTCATCACCCGCCTTGTCGGCCAGCGCGAGGACTTCGCGGCACAGGCGGCTGACGGCTTCGGAACCGACAAGCACATCACGGATCATTTCTTCCGCTGTGGGAACACCTTCAATTTCCTTGATGGAGGCCATGTCCAGGTATTCTTTCAGTGTGCCTGGCGCGGCAAAACCGAGTGAGCGAATGCGTTCGGCAATGGCGTCCAGCGCGCCCCACAATTCGGTATATTGCGATTCAAACATCACATGCAGCGTCTGGAACATGGGGCCTCTGACATTCCAGTGGTAATTGTGGGTCTTCATATAAAGCAGGAAGCTTTCCGCAAGAATGCGCGAGAGCCCCTGGCTGATGTTTTCGCGGTCTTTGACACTTATGCCGATATTGATTGCGGGATAAGTCATGGTGTTGTTCCTCCAGTCAGTCATTGTTTTTTTTAATAGCCGAAAACCCTTGCCGGTTACGGCTTTTCTCATCTGTACATTCATACGCGTCTATTGTAACGCTGATTTGCAAAAAGCGCTTTCGCCACAGTGAGTGGCGAGTACCGTGAAAGTATCCCGCAAAAAAAGCGCCCGTCTGTCTGAAAATGCCGCCAAAACAGGAAAAATGCGGGATAATAACGCCTTGTGAATTTTGACCAGTAAAGGCTAACCATGTCCGCAGCAACCCGTACTATCCCGCCTTTTCACCCGCCGCAACGCATTCTGATGGGGCCCGGTCCTTCCAATATCAATCCGCGTGTACTGGCCGCCATGAGCTTGCCGGTGATCGGCTACTTTGATCCGGCTTTTGTGAGCATGATGGAACAATTGAAGGAGTTGTTGCGTTACACCTTCCGGACGGAAAACGCGCTGACTTTCCCGCTTTCCGGGCCAGGCTCCGT
>JAISIS010000128.1 GCA_031261905.1 Burkholderiaceae bacterium | reverse complement strand
CCATCCGGCTGGCGCATCGGCAGCTATTCCGGCCTTGTACTGGGTGCTTCGCATGAAGCCTCCGGCAGCGACCATGATGAACGCATAGCGGATATATCGCAGCCTGAAGAAGCGGAAACCCCTCTGCCGCCGGACGATATTCTGCTCTTCCCCGCCCAGCGTTATGCGGGTAATTGCCTGCATACCGTTTTCGAGCAGGCGGATTTCACTGATGAAAACACCTGGGACAAGGCCATTGAGAACGCCCTGACACGCCATCCACCTTACGGGCGCTCCAACCCGGAAAACGGCAAGCCCCTGAAGGCGTTAGGGCCGATGGTACAGCGTATGCTGAGAGATGTGCTGCACACCCGCTTGCAGGATGGCGTAAGGCTGGCCGATATCGGGAAGAATCAGCGCCTGACCGAGCTTGAATTCTTCCTGCCGGTTACCCATCTCCCGGCTGCCTCGCTTTACGAACTGCTGTCACCACACTACGCCATCCCGCAACTGGCTTTCCAGCCACTGGAAGGCTACCTGAAAGGATTTATTGACCTGATGTTCACCCATGCGGGGCGCTTTTATATCCTGGACTGGAAATCGAATCTGCTGGGCAGGCGGCAGGCTGACTATGGGCAAGTCGGCATCAGCAATGCCATGTCCGAACACAGCTACCACCTGCAACACCTGCTGTACACCGTGGCACTCAACCGCTACCTCGCGCAGCGTATCCCGGATTACGACTACAAGCGCCACTTTGGCGGCGTCTTTTACCTCTTTATACGCGGCGTAAGGCCGGAGTGGCAAATGGAAAACGGAAACCCCAGCGGCGTCTTCTTCCACCGCGCGGATGAGGGGCTGATCCGGCAACTCGATGCGCTGATTCACACGGGAGGAAACCGCTGATGCCATTTCAGGATACCTCAGCCCTGCAGCTTGCCGAAGGCTTTGCGGCCTATGCCGGAACATGGGCAAGGGAATGCAATGCCGACAGCGTAGCGCGTGAATGGGTTCCCCGTCTGGCGAAGCAGCTTTCCCTGGCGGTTTCCGCAGGGCATGTGTGCCTGCCGCTGGAAGCCATTGAGGAAGAAGGCTTACCGCCGCCCGAAACCTTGCGCACTATCCTGCTGGATTCCGGGCTGACAGGCACACCCGAAAACCCGGAGAACTATCCCTTGCTGCTGGATGCAGAAAACAGGCTGTACCTGCACCGCTACTTTGCCTACGAGCGCAGGCTTGCCGAACATCTTGTTGCCCTCCACAACAACCATAGCCCCGCCCTCAGCACAGATACCGCGCGGCATACCCTGAACCGGTTTTTTGGTGAGGCTGATCCCGCCAACGCCGACTGGCAGCGTATTGCTGCCGCCCTTGCCATGCGGCAACCGCTCACCATTATCAGCGGCGGGCCGGGAACCGGTAAAACCACTACCGTTGCCAGAATCCTTGCCTGCCTGCTCAAACAAAACCCGGCTACCCGCATCGCGCTGGCAGCGCCAACCGGCAAGGCCGCCATGCGGATGCTGGAAGCCATCCGGGAGCAGGCCGTATCCTTCCCTGCCGGCCTGCAACACCAGTTGCCTGCCGAAGCCTTCACACTGCACCGCCTGCTGGGCGTAACCGCCCGCCCTGGCGTCTTCCGGCACAACAGCGCCAACCCGCTGGCGCTGGATACCCTGGTTGTTGATGAGGCATCCATGATTGACCTGGCAATGGCTTCACGCCTGTTTGACGCCCTTCCACAACACGCGCGCCTGATCCTTCTGGGCGACAAGGACCAGCTTCCGGCAGTGGAAGCAGGCGCCGTCTTTTCGGAACTCTCAACCAACCCGGCACTCTCGCCCGACTGCCTGGCCGATCTCGCCAGCATCACAGGAATTGCCCCGAACGCCATCACGCCGCCTGATGCCGCACCCGGCGCCATGAAAGACAGCACTATCTGGCTGACGAAAAACTTCCGCTTTGCGGCTGACTCCGGCATCGGCTGTCTGGCGCTCGCCATCCGGGACGGCAACATGGAAACAGCAAAAACCGCGCTGGAAAAAACGAAAGACGGCTCCCTCACCTGGCTTTCCGGCACAAATACCACCCTTGAGGGAAAAGCCGCCACCCGCCTGCTGGAAGGCTATGACGCCTACCTGACAGCCATAGCAACGCACCCGGAAGATACCCAGGCTGTCTTTGACGCTTTCGAGCGCTTTCGCGTACTGTGCGCCACACAGGAAGGCGGCCTGGGCGTTTCGGCAGTCAACTCCTTGATGACCGCCCGCCTCAAAAGCCGCCTGGCCATCGCATCCAAAGGAGAATGGTATATCGGCAGGCCCGTGATGGTACTGCGCAATGATTATGGCCTGCGCCTCTTTAACGGGGACATCGGCATTACCCTGCCCGGCCCGGATGGCAGGCTGATGGTTCATTTCCCGTCAGAAACAGAGGGCTTCCAGACGATTTCTCCCCTGCGCCTGCCGGAGCATGAAACCGCCTTCGCCATGACTGTACACAAATCACAAGGCTCGGAATTTGAGTCGCTGATGATTCTGACGCCCTCCCGCCCGAATCCCGTCGTCACCCGCGAGTTGTTATACACGGCCATTACCCGTGCCCGAAAAACCGCCACACTGGTCTGTAGCGAAGAAACGCTGGAAAACGGCATACGAACCTCGATAAAAAAACATACGGGGCTGTTGGCGCGTATGCGTGAAGCGGATGCATAAAATTGCGCAAACCTGCATGAACAGGCATTTTTGCCCGCCTCCAAACGCTTAATAATAATATGTTGTATGATGTTTCGGGAACCACTTGATTGCTTTTACACTACGGAGAAGGAGAAACTATGCTGAAATCAGTAACCAGATTCACCATGGCAGGTTGTGCAGCACTGGCCATCGGCCTTTCGGGCAGCGCCTATGCGCAATATATGGGGCCAGGCCAGCAAACTAACGTATCGACCGTAGCTGCTGTTCTGAAAAGCACGCCGGATGATCATGATGTCCTGCTTCGCGGCAAAATCACAAGGAAACTGAACCACGAGCATTACGAGTTCAAGGACAATACCGGAACGATCCGCCTGGAAATAGACGATTCCTATTTCCATAACGTCAAGGTGACAGCCGATACTGTCATCGAGATTTATGGCGAAATGGAAAAAGACTTCATGGAATCACCCGAAATCGAAGTCAAACGGTTAACCATCATCAAACC
>JAISIS010000078.1 GCA_031261905.1 Burkholderiaceae bacterium | reverse complement strand
AACAACCCGGAAAAACAAACTGCGGTTCTGGATAATCCGTACATCCTGATGACGGACAAGAAGATCGCGAATATCCGCGATCTGCTGCCGGTGCTGGAACAGGTTGCCAAGGCTGGCCGTCCGCTGCTGATCCTGGCTGAAGATGTGGAAGGTGAAGCGCTGGCGACACTGGTTGTCAACAATATCCGCGGCATCCTGAAGACATGCTCGGTCAAGGCGCCCGGTTTCGGCGACCGCCGCAAAGCCATGCTGGAAGATATCGCCATTCTGACGGGCGGCCAGGTTATCACCGAGGAAGCCGGTCTGAATCTGGAAACGGCTACGCTGGAGCAGCTCGGCCAGGCAAAACGCATTGAAATCAACAAGGAAAACACCACCATTATTGATGGTAACGGTGAAGCTTCCTCCATTGAGTCGCGCGTCAAACAGGTGCGTGTGCTCATGGAAGACGCCACTTCCGATTATGACCGTGAAAAACTCCAGGAACGCATTGCCAAGCTGGCGGGTGGTGTTGCCGTTATCCGCGTGGGCGCGGCAACGGAAGTGGAAATGAAGGAAAAGAAAATGCGCGTGGAAGACGCGCTGCACTCCACCCGCGCGGCCGTTGAGGAAGGCATTGTTCCGGGCGGTGGCGTTGCGCTGCTCCGTGCCCGCGGCAATGTGAAAGTCAAGGGCGACAATGCGGATCAGGACGCAGGTATCCAGATCGTAATGCGCGCGCTGGAAGAACCGCTCCGCATGATTGTGGCCAACGCGGGCGAGGAAGCTTCCGTTGTGCTGAACAAGGTGCTGGAAGGCAAGGGCAACTTTGGCTACAACGCTGCAAACGGCACTTATGGCGATATGGTGGAAATGGGCGTGCTTGACCCGGCCAAGGTCACGCGTTCGGCACTCCAGAATGCCGCATCCATCGCTTCGCTGATGCTGACGACCGACTGCATGATTTCGGAAATTCCGGAAGAAAAACCGGCTGCGGCGCCTGGTATGGGCGGCGGCATGGGCGGTATGGGCATGGACGGCATGATGTAAGCCATCCCTGTAGCGTTACAAAAAAAACCGCAGTGTTTCGGCACTGCGGTTTTTGTTTTGTGCGGAGAGAGGGCTTACCGGTACATATCGGCAAAATCCCGCGCGGCTTTTTCGGGATCGTTCGAGAGGTAAACGTGGCTGATGACGGAAATCATGTCAATGCCCTGTTCCACCATAGGTATGGCATTTTCCGGGGTGATGCCGCCAATGGCGCAGCTCGGCATATCCGGCCATTTCTTTTTCACCTTACCGATCATGTCCAATGGAGTGGCCAGGTCGTAGCTTTTGGTGACGGAAGGGTAAAAACCGCCCAGAGCGATATAGGTTGCACCGTTATTGATGGCGCTTTGCACCAGATCCATCTCGCCGTAGCAGGAAGCGCCCAGGATTTTGTCCGGGCCGATCCTGGCGCGGACGGCGGCAACGGATTCATCCGTTTCACCCACATGAATGCCGTCTGCATCCAGTTCCAGGCACAAATCCACATGGTCGTTGATGATAAACGGCACATCATAGCGCTTGCACAGCGCCTGCAGGGCGGTCGCCTGTTTACGCCGTTGCTCCGGCCCGGCAGTTTTGTGGCGATATTGCACGATGGTTGCACCGCCTTTTAACGCCTTTTCGGTCACGTCCAGGAGCTTTGCCGTATCGTCCCAGTTTGGCGTGACGATATAAAGGCCTCTTAATGGTTTCACACTGCTTCTCCTTCAATTGTTGCCTGATTCAGTTCCGGCCCACATGCCGGTCGGGTATGCGCTGGCCTCTGGCGATGGCATAGGAAGCCGCCAGCATTTCCTGGCAGATGGCCTGCCCCTTTTCCAGCGCCTCACCCATTGGGATGCCTTGTGCCAGTAATCCGGCGAAGAGGGAAGCCAGGGTACAGCCGCTTCCATGAAATGTGCCTTCCAGTCGCGGCCATGTCCAGCTTTTCTCCGTGTTTTCGGTAAACCAGCGATTCAGCACCGGTGCGGTGTCATTGCCATGCCCGCCTTTTAACAGTACATGGCGGCTGCCCAGCGCCAGCAGGTTTTCCGTCTGCGCTTTTGCGGAGTCCGCGCCAGGGCTGAGGCGGGCGGCTTCCGGCAGGTTGGGTGTTACCAGTGTTGCCAGCGGGATAAGCGGCATCACGGCGTGTTCGGCGCGCCCTTCCGTCAGCAGGTCGCCATGTCCGCTGCCCAGCACCGTATCCAGCACCACCGGTAATTCCGGTTGGCGTTTTCTGAGCTGGACAATCAGGATAGCCAGGGCTTCCGCGTTGGCGCGGTTGCCGATCGCGCCAATTTTGATGGCGGCAATCGGCATCTTTTCAATCAGCACATCGGCCTGGTGCCGCCAGATCGCAACATCCACGGGATGGACGGCAAATACGCGGTCATTATCCTGCACCGTCAGGACGGTTGCTATGGGCAGTGCGTGCGCACCCACCGCCCCAATAGCTTCGATATCCGCCTGGAGACCCGCTCCGCCGCTGGAATCCAGCCCGGCAAAAACCAGTACGCCTGCGCGAACAGGCGGCGAGAGACGGTCGCCGTTTCCCGTCTGCATCATCATATGACCCGGCCTGCCATCGGGGAAGAAGGCGATGCCTCAAAGCGTTTCGGTATCCGCCCGGCAAGGTAAGCCTCGCGCCCGGCTTCAATTGCCAGCTTCATGGCCCGCGCCATCCTGACAGGATCCTTTGCTCCGGCAATGGCCGTATTCATGAGTACCCCGTCACAACCCAGTTCCATGGCAATCGCGGCATCCGAAGCGGTGCCGACGCCTGCGTCCACGATGATGGGTACACTTGCCTGCTCAATAATCAACGACAGGTTCCACGGGTTCAGAATGCCCATACCGGAACCGATCAGCGAAGCCAGCGGCATGACGGCGCAGCAACCGATATCCTCCAGCATCTTCGCCTGGATAGGGTCGTCACTACAGTACACCATGACATCGAAGCCATCCTTGACCAGAATCTGCGCGGCTTTCAGGGTTTCCGGCATATTGGGGAAAAGAGTCTTTTCATCTCCCAGCACTTCCAGTTTCACCAGCTTGTGTCCGTTGAGCAGTTCCCGCGCCAGTTGCAGGGTATATACCGCGTCTTCCGCGTTATAACAGCCCGCCGTGTTGGGCAGGATGGTGTATTGGCTTGGCGGCACCACATCCAGCAGGCTGGGCTCATTGGGGTTCTGGCCGATATTCACCCGGCGAATCGCAACGGTGATGATTTCCGAACCGCTGGCCTCGGTCGCCACCCGCGTTTGTTCCAGATCGCGGTATTTCCCGCTGCCCACCAGAAGGCGGGAGCGGTAATCCTTGCCCGCAATGGTCAGAATGTGATCCTTGTTCATGATGTCCTCTTTTCGTTATACGTCTGCTGTTTCCCCAGACTGACCGTATGACCAGCCTCCCCGTTGTTATAGTGCAGGCGCCTTAGCCGCCGCCAATGGCTCTGACGACATCCACACGGTCATTTACCTCCAGGGCGCGTTCTCCCCATTTCTGCCTGGGGATCACCTGGCGGTTAACGGCTATTGCCAGCGCCTGGCCGGTCAACTGCAGCGCGTCAACCAGATCCTGGAGCGTTTGCCCCGCAGTAATGCTGCGGGGTTCACCATTCAGTTCTATGTTCATGGTTATTGCCTTATTTCCCGTTATCTTATTGCCGATGATAAATTTCCGATCCCGACTGGATGAATTCTACCGACCTTTCCTGCATTCCTTCTTTCAGTGCATCCGATTCGGAAACCCCTTTTTTTGCCGCATAATCCCGCACTTCCTGCGTGATTTTCATCGAGCAGAATTTCGGACCGCACATGGAGCAGAAATGCGCCACCTTGGCGGAATCTTTCGGCAGGGTCTGGTCATGGTACGATTTGGCCCTGTCCGGATCCAGGCCGATGTTGAACTGGTCTTCCCAGCGGAACTCAAAGCGTGCCTTGGACATGGCATTATCCCGTATCTGCGCGCCGGGATGCCCTTTTGCCAGGTCGGCGGCATGAGCCGCCAGCTTATATACGATAATACCTTCCTTCACGTCATCCTTGTTCGGCAGGCCGAGATGCTCCTTGGGTGTGACATAGCACAGCATGGCAGTGCCATACCAGCCGATCATGGCTGCGCCCATGGCGGAAGTGATGTGATCATATCCCGGCGCTATATCGGTCACCAATGGTCCCAGCGTATAGAAAGGCGCTTCATGGCATTGCTCCAGCTGGATATCCATGTTTTCTTTGATCAGGTGCATCGGGACATGGCCCGGCCCTTCAATCAGCACCTGGACATGGTGTTTCCAGGCAATGGACGTCAATTCACCCAGTACCTTCAGTTCGCCCAGTTGCGCCGCGTCGTTGGCATCATAAATTGAACCGGGGCGCAGGCCGTCACCCAGTGAAACCGCCACGTCATAGGCGGCCAGGATTTCGCAGATTTCCTCGAAATGGGTATAGAGGAAACTTTCCTGATGATGCGCAAGGCACCACTTCGCCATGATGGAGCCGCCGCGCGACACCACGCCGGTCAGGCGTTCCGCCGTCAGCGGAACATGGCGCAGCAGCAGCCCGGCATGGATCGTGAAATAATCCACGCCCTGTTCCGCCTGTTCAATCAACGTGTCGCGGAAGATTTCCCATGTCAGGTTTTCGGCAATGCCATTCACCTTTTCCAGCGCCTGGTAAATCGGCACGGTGCCAATGGGCACAGGCGCGTTGCGGACGATCCATTCGCGTGTTTCATGGATGTGTTTGCCGGTGGAGAGGTCCATCACGTTATCACCACCCCAGCGGATCGCCCAGGTCATCTTCTCGACTTCTTCGGCAATACCGGAAGAAATGGCGGAGTTGCCGATGTTGGCGTTGATCTTGACCATGAAGTTGCGCCCGATAATCATGGGTTCCACTTCCGGATGGTTGATGTTGGCCGGGATAATGGCGCGGCCACGGGCGATTTCGTCACGGACAAATTCCGGGGTGATTTCCGCCGGAATCGCCGCGCCGAAGGCCTGTCCCGGATGTTGGCGCATCATAATGGCCGCCATTTTTTCGCCATTCGGTCCGGCGGCTTTCAGGCTGGCGAGATATTCCTTGCGGCGCAGGTTTTCGCGAATCGCCACGAATTCCATTTCCGGCGTGATGATGCCTTGTTGCGCATAATACATCTGGGTAATCTGTTTGCCTTTTTTGGCGCGGCGCGGTTTGCGTTTCAG
>JAISIS010000015.1 GCA_031261905.1 Burkholderiaceae bacterium | reverse complement strand
GCTATCAGCAAACCAGTATGCACGCCGATAAACCCGCCCGGCATAGCAAATGCATTCAGTGTAGGATCGCGCAAAGCAAAGAAAAAGAAATCATTGCCCGTTTCCCCTCTGACTTCCGGCGTAGCGCCAACCAGGCCATTTCCGATATTATTCAGATATTCGGTGATGACTTCATCCGTGATGTAATCCGGATCCACCTGAATCTGCCGCATGATTTCAACGCCGATCTTGTGCTCCATCAGTGGCGAAAGCTCCCCGCGCGCAGGGTCTCCCATTGTCGGCAAATTACTATACTGCGCAAAAACAGGCTGCACGGCAAACATCAACAGCAATGCCCACACTGCGATTCTGCAAAAGCCGCTTATTTGTTTTCCGCTGAAAAACAGAATTCTTCTCATAATGGTATGATACCCGTTCCTGCAGACTGCTTCACTGTCTGCTTCATTTTGGCACACTTCCAGACAATGTCATCATCCCCCGATACCGGCGATAAAATCCTGACACATTTCGATGCGCGCGGGCAGGCGCATATGGTGGATGTTGGCGGCAAAGCCGATTCACATCGCATAGCCATTGCGGAAGGCGTCATCCTGATGCATCCTGAAACATGGGATCAGGCCGCATCCGGCACAGCCGAAAAAGGCGATGTTCTTGGCATTGCGCGAACAGCCGCCATCATGGGAGCCAAACGCACCGGCGAACTCATCCCCTTGTGCCACCCGCTTCCCCTGACCCATATCGCTATTGATTTCCTGCTCCATGATGACAAATCGGGCATCACCTGCCGCTCCCGCATTGAAACCACCGGAAAAACCGGTGTTGAAATGGAAGCACTGACGGCAGTCCAGATTGCGCTTTTAACCATTTATGACATGCTGAAAGCCATTGACAAGGGCATGGTCATCAACAACGTGCGCCTGATACAAAAAAAGGGAGGGCAGTCTGGCGACTGGCCACCCCGCCAATCCGCATAGCGCCCCGTTAATGCAGCGTTGGCTCTTCCCCGACAAATTCCGGCAACTCGGCATGAACCAGTTCGGCGTTCGCATCCGCAAACAAAGGAACACCACATTCCTCGCAAAAATCCATCGGAAAACGTTCCGTATGACTGGCCTCACATTTGACGCCGAATTCCTCCAGCACATCAAGTATCTGGCCCAGTGAAGCAGGCGCATCCTTCCATGCGGAAAAAGCGCCATCATCCGGGCGTTTGCCCAAAACAGGCGGTGACTCTTCCACGCTATACACCGGCCATACAACGCCATACAAAATCTGTGGATTATCGCGCAGCGAAAACCCGATGCGGTATTCAGAAACATAGGTCTGGCGTGGCGTTTCCGCAAAACCACCGATAACGGCCCGTAAATCCGAAGCGTCAACATCCAGCATCTGGGTAAGATAATGAATCGCGGCGGCAACGGAAAGCGGACGAATCTGGCGGTCCGCCGCCCTGCTTGCGCCAAAAAAGCCATCCGGCGGTATAAGTTCCAGTCCGCAGCCATGCATCATGCCTGACAGCAAAGGCAGCGCCCTTTCCTGCCATTTTTCAAAGCACGCCTTGCGCGTTTCCAGATGCTCCTGTACGCCGGAAGCCATCTGCCAGCGGAAAACCGGTTGCGAAGCAGGGGCGCATACCGCAAAAACCAGGTAACGGACATCCGCCAGGAACGGCGCGGTATCCTGCTGCCTGAACGAAACAGCGCCAGGCTCGTCCATAACGGAAGCCGCCATACCCTTCGTCAATGAAAAAATCTCGACATGAGACTGAGGCAACTGATCAACGGCATACAGTCCGGGCGCCAGCATAAAACGGGCATTATCCGCCAACAGGCTCTCCGAGAACGCCTTGGACAACCCGGCATGAATATTGGCGGCAAGCGGGCCGGAAGGAATGGCAAAACGGGTCCATGCAAGCAATGGCGCCATTACCAGCAGCACATCATAATCCTCATTCCTGTGCCGCATCGTACATGATTCACTGGACGACTCTATCACGCCCTGCAATATGCCGCCCACATCCTGGTCTGCCCTTGCCAGATACTCTACCGCATCATCCAGCTTGCGCTGTTTCTTGGTTTCCAGAAGTTTCCGCACCAGCGCCTCAAGCTTGTTTTCCCAGAAACGGCTTTCCAGACGGCTGCATGCCCGGCCAATTTCAACAGCAAGGCACACCAAACGCTGACTGTCCGGCAACAGCTTTGAGAAATTCTTGTCGTCAGGGCGTAACATGATAAATACGAGAAAGTATCAACAAACAGCATACAGCAAAAACGGCCCATACCGGCAACTGCCGGGAAACGCGCGTCTGAAATAAAAAAGTCTTGCGGCACATGCGCAAGACTGGCGGCTTTTTTATCACCCTGGCATCCCCAAGGGGATTCGAACCCCTGTTCCCACCGTGAAAGGGTGGTGTCCTAACCCCTAGACGATGGGGACATTTTATACCTGCTTCCGTACGCGCACCTGCAAGCAGGCCAAGCGAAAACCAACATTATACCTCGTTTTTGGTGCCCACGGAGGGATTTGAACCCCCACGTCTCTCGACACATGGACCTGAACCATGCGCGTCTACCAATTCCGCCACGTGGGCAGCACCGTCCTCAAGGATACAGGCTACTGCCTGTATCGGCAGGTTATGCCAACCTGCTTCAGGATTAGCTCGCTATTTTAGCATGATTTAAATTGAAGTCAACTCATTGTTGCACTCTTCAGCACCATTCCCCTGCAACGAATTTTTCATTTTACACCCCGCAAGAATTTACAAGCATTTCCGATCTTTGCTATAATTGCAGTTTCGCTTGGGGGTATAGCTCAGCTGGGAGAGCGCTTGCATGGCATGCAAGAGGTCAGCGGTTCGA
>JAISIS010000157.1 GCA_031261905.1 Burkholderiaceae bacterium | reverse complement strand
CTCATGCCAACGAGGTTGGAGCGGTGGATGCGCTCAAAGGACCGCACGATTACGGCTTTTACGCCAAGAAGCTGCGAGCCTTTGGCCGCCCAGTCGCGCGATGAGCCTGCACCGTATTCTTCGCCACCAAATATGATGACAGGCGTCTTTTCTTCGCGGTAGCGCATGGCCGCGTCAAAAATCGGCATTTCTTTGCCTTCCGGCCAGTGCACGGTAAAGCCGCCTTCGCGCCGTTTGCCTTCCGCATCTGCGGGCATCATCAGGTTACGAATGCGGACGTTGCCGAAGGTGCCGCGCATCATTACTTCATGGTTGCCACGGCGCGCGCCGAAAGAGTTGAAGTCAGGGCGCTTTACGCCGTGCTCAAGCAGCCATTGCCCGGCTGGGCTTTTTTCCTGGATGGAGCCTGCTGGCGAAATATGGTCAGTGGTGATCATGTCGCCAAAGATGGCAAGCGCCCTTGCCCCGGTCACATTGGCTGAAGCGGTTTTTGGCTCCTGCGTGAAATTGTCAAAGTACGGAGGATGGGCAATGTAGGTGGATTCAGGCCAGTTGTATACATCACCCGTGGCGAAGCCGCCGATGTTCTCCCACAATTTGCCCGGCGCTTCTCTGATGGCGATATAATTCTTGCGGTAGGCATCCGCATCCAGCGCAAAAGGCATCAGCTGCACGATTTCTTCCGGCTTCGGCCATATATCCCTGAGGTAAACATCTTTGCCGTTTGCGCCCTTGCCCAGCGGCTCGGTCATCAGGTCTTTTGTAACGTTGCCCGCAATGGCGTAAGCCACCACCAGCGGCGGAGAGGCCAGGAAATTGGCGCGGATGTTCGGATGGATGCGAGCTTCAAAATTGCGGTTGCCCGAAAGTACGGCAGCGGCTACTACATCATGCTGAACAATCGCTTCGTTCATGGCGGGCGTGAGATCGCCCGAATTGCCAATGCAGGTGGTGCAACCGTAGGCAGCCACCCCGAAACCCAGTTGTTCGAGGTACGGCAGCAAGCCTGCCTTACCCAGGTATTCCGTCACGATACGCGATCCAGGCGCAAGTGAGGTTTTTAAGGCAGGCGCTGCTTTCAGGCCAGCCTCAACCGCCTTTTTCGCCACCAGCCCGGCAGCCAGCAGCACTGCCGGATTGCTGGTGTTGGTGCAGGAGGTAATGGCGGCAATCAGCACATCGCCGTTACGCAACTCATTTCCATCCGCCGTCTGATAAACGGCAGTCAGATCATCAGCCTTCTTGCCAAAGCCATCCTGTTTGACAGGCGTGGAAAAGAGCGAGGTAAAGCGGCTTTTCAGGTTGCCGAGGTCCATGCGGTCCTGCGGACGTTTCGGGCCGGAAAGCGAAGGCATCACCGTACCGAGATCCAGTGTGATCTCGCGGGTGTAATCAATCTGGCCAGCTTTTGGCATACCAAACATTTCCTGTGCGCGGTAATAGGCTTCCAGCGCCGTCACCTCTTCTTCTGTGCGCCCGGTCTGGCGGAAATAATCTATGGTCGCCTCGTCCACAGGGAAAAAGCCGATGGTTGCGCCATATTCGGGCGCCATATTGGCAATGGTGGCCCTGTCCGTCGCGGAAAGCGAAGCCGCGCCTTCGCCGAAAAACTCCACAAACTTGCCAACCACCCGCTCACGGCGGAGGATTTCCGTTACCGTCAGTACCAGGTCGGTTGCAGTGCAGCCTTCACGCAGTTGCCCTGTCAGGTTCATGCCGATAACATCCGGCGTCAGGAAGTACACGGGTTGCCCCAGCATGGCGGCCTCGGCTTCAATGCCGCCAACGCCCCAGCCCACGGAACCAACGCCGTTGATCATGGTCGTATGCGAATCCGTCCCGACCAGGGTATCCGGATAAAAGATCTCGCCCTTTTGCGGGTCATTCCGATGATGCACGCCACGCGCCAGATACTCCATATTCACCTGATGCACAATGCCAAAGCCCGGCGGCACCACACCAAAGGTATCAAAAGCCTGCATCCCCCACTTCATGAACTGGTAGCGCTCGCGGTTGCGGCTGAACTCCAGCTTCATATTCAGGTCCAGCGCGTCCGGCCTGCCGAAATAATCAATCTGCACGGAATGGTCAACCACCAGGTCCACCGGCACCAGCGGCTCAATCTTTTTCGGATCCTTGTTCATGCGAACGGCGACATCCCGCATGGCGGCCAGATCCACCAGCAGCGGAATGCCCGTAAAATCCTGCAAAAGTACGCGCGCCACCACAAAAGGAATCTCTTTCGTTCTTTCGGCATTGGCGCTCCATCCGGCAAGCTCCCGGACATGGGCTTCGGTAATTTTGTTACCGTCACAATGACGAAGCACCGACTCCAGCACAATGCGGATAGATACGGGAAGGCGGGATAAATCAAGATTCAGCGCCTGACCAAGCGCAGGCAATGAATAATAACGACCTTTGCCTGACTGGCCTGCCGGGAAATCCTTCAACGTGTTTTCGATCATGCTGGACATGCGTTCTCCAAACACGAATGGCTCTTGAAAGAGCCATTCAGATTAATAAAGGTGGGTATTATAGCGCCCACCCGGGCGCAACGGTTACTTGCGGGAGGCCATGCGCCTTGTCTGCTCGTGATTGCGGCATTCATTGGCAAGCTGGCGGCCCTTTTTGGAATCAAACAGCATACTTTTCGTGGGAATGCTGATCAACACCAGGCCATCATCCCTGTTTTCATAGCGTTCTGCACCGGTGGTGGTTTTCTGGCGGGACAAATGGTACAACTTGTTACGCCAACGAAGATTTACGTAGCTGCTGTCCGCCGCGTTCCGGTATATCGTGAGCTTGTCGCCCAGATCGCATTGGTAAAGTGAACTCACATGTCCTGCCGTGGCGATCTGGTCACCTGCTGATTGCTCAACACTGGACCGTGCCGGCGCCGCCTTGCTCTTGCTGACGTATCTGGCGTGCTCTTTCTTGACAGGTACAGCACGGTCTTTTGCCTGGGCGGCGGAGAAAGGCAGAGCGAAAATCATCCCTGCTGCGACGAGGGAAGCAGTCAGAAATTTTTGCATGTAGAAGCCTCATACTTAAAAATCGCGCCTGACCCTGGCGCATGGGCTGTTCCCATAAGACGCTTACTTTCCGGCAAGGCGTTGTTCATGTCAGTGGAAACTGCTCGTGCATTATCGCATAAAAAATTAAAAAAGGGGGTATGTCCCGCATGGTCTAGTGGGGAAAGAGCGCGCCCGAACCCAGTTGCCGGATAAGGCCAAATACCTCTCTGAACACGTTCTCAAGAGGCGCTTCCATATAAGTCAGCATCAGCGCGATCATGATAAAGCCCGCCGCGATGGTCACGGGAAAACCGATGCCGAAAAGATTCAGTTGCGGAGCAGCGCGCGTCAGGATGCCAAGTGAAATGTTGGCAATCAGCAGCGCCGCCAGAATCGGCAACGCCAGTTGCAGGCCATAGGAAAAAATCATGCCGCCCCATTTGACAATCAGAAAGAAGCCATCCTTTCCCATAGGCGCAGCGGCAATCGGCAGCGCAGTAAAACTATCCGCCACAATAGAAAGCATCAGCAGATGAAAGTTGGCGGCGATATAAATGGTCAGCACCAGCAGCGCAAAATACTGGCTGATAGCTGAAGACTGGCCCTGTGTCTCCGGGTCGTAGAATGTGGCAAAACCAAGTCCCATGGTCATCCCCACTGCCGTCCCCGCCATTTCCATTGCCGAAAACGCAAAGCGCATCGCCAGGCCCATTGCCGTACCGATCAGAAATTGCTGAACCAGAATCAGAAAGCCGGTATAGGACATCGGATCCACCGCCAGTTCAACCGGAACCGAAGGCGAAATGAGCAGTGCGATAAATACGCCGATCAGTATCCTGAAACGCATCGGGATACCGGAAGAACTGAAAAGCGGCGCGGTGGCAATCAACCCGAGAACGCGGGTCAGCGGCCAGATAAAGGAAGATACCCAGATGAGCAGTTCATTGCTGTTAAAGGTTAGCACGGCACGGCATCCTTTTCCGTCTGGCGGCTGCTCATCCGGCTGTCAGTCAGCTTGCCATGGCAGGAATGCTGGTAAAAACATGATGCATAAAGTCGGTCATGAGCGTAATCATCCACGGCCCCGCCACAACCAGCATGACAAAAATACCAACCATTTTCGGAATGAACGAAAGCGTCATTTCGTTGATCTGCGTGGCTGCCTGGAAAATACTCACAATCAGGCCGATAGCCAGCGCAGCCAGTAAAAGCGGGGCAGCCAGCATCAGCGTCACTTCTACTCCCTGGCGTCCCAGGGTCATTACACTTTCCGGTGTCATACGCGCCTCGTTAATAGAAACTTTGTGCCAGCGAACCAATAATCAAATGCCACCCATCCTCCAGCACAAACAGCATCAGCTTGAACGGCAGCGAAACAATGGCCGGGGACACCATCATCATCCCCATAGACATTAAAACGCTCGCCACCACCATGTCAATAATCAGAAAAGGCAAAAAAATGGCAAATCCGATCTGGAAGGCCGTTTTCAGTTCGCTTGTCGCAAACGACGGCACCAGCACCTGCATCGGCAAATCGTTCGGATCTTCCACTTTCGGGATATCCGCCATCTTGAGGAACATCTCGATATCCGACTTGCGGGTTTGCTTCAGCATAAACGCCTTGAGCGGCGCCTTGCCTTTCTCATATGCTTCGGCCATCGTGATGCGGTTTTCGGAAAACGGCTTGTACGCTTCTTCGTACATCTTGTTGAATACCGGCGACATCACAAAAAACGTCATGAAAAGCGCCAGCGCCACCATCACCTGATTAGGCGGTGAGCCTTGCGTGCCAATCGCCTGCCTGAGCAGCGAAAAAACAATGATGATCCGGGTAAAGCTCGTCATCAGCAACAAGGCTGCCGGAATAAAGGTCAGCGATGTCAGAAAAACCAGCGTCTGGATGGAAAGGGAATATGTCTGACCACCGCCCGGCGCGGGGGCAGCAGTAATGGCAGGCAAGCCCTGGGCCGCAGCAAAAAGCGGCAGGCCGGTCAGAACAAGCGGCAGCAAAAAACGCGACAGCATCAGGAAAGGCCGGAAAAACGTCCGTCTATTGCGCAAAGACACATATGATCCGTTGTCATGTCTTGTCGTCATTTTTTTGCCGTTCCATGGTTTTTTTGAGCCAGGCCGCAAAAGGCGGTGAATCCGTACCGGCGGCATCTTCAGGCAATTCCTGCTTTGGCATGGTTGCCAGGGTATTAATCTGGTTGGGCGTTACGCCCAGAATCAGCCAGTGATCACCAATCTCGACCACCATCACGCGCTCGCGGCTACCGATGGAAAGACCGCCAACCACTTTCATTTTTACACCGGAAAATTTCCGGTTAAAGCCGGTACGGCGAATCAGCCACCAGGCGCCCCACATCAGTCCCAATACCACCAGAAGCGCAAAAATGCCCTGCAGGAGATAGCCCACGGTGGAAACGGGCGAAGCCGCCGGTCTGGCGGCTGACTGCGTTTCCGCATGCACAGTGGAAAGCGCAACAGCGAAAAGAAACACAGCCCTGTAGAAAGCGCGCATCAGCGGTTCAGCTTTCTGATTCGCTCTGCGGGCGTAATCACGTCCGTTAAACGAATGCCGAATTTATCATTGACAACTACCACCTCGCCCTGCGCAATCAGACAGCCGTTAACCAGCACATCCATCGGCTCACCGGCAAGGCCATCCAGTTCAACGACCGACCCTTGCGCCAGTTGCAGCA
>JAISIS010000154.1 GCA_031261905.1 Burkholderiaceae bacterium | reverse complement strand
GAGCGTCTGGAAAAGCATATCAAGGAACTGAGCGCGCATCTGGTGGTACTGAAAAGCTTTTATGGCAAGCTGACGCCGGAGCAGCAAAAAGTGTTTGATACGGAAAGCTGGCCGCGCGGCCCGCGTGATCGCCGTGGCGGTTCGCGCGGTGACCGTCGTGGACCGCCACGCGATTGAACAGCAGGCCCGTCCTGAAAAAACGCCCCGCCGGATGCCCTCGCGGGGCGTTTGTACTGATTGCGCCCGGATCAGAGCAAAGGGGAAAGCAGCCGGGCGGAAGCCTCAAACAGGCGTGCGGGAAAATGCAGCGACCGGTTTTGTGGTACTGCCTGCGCATGGCCCAGGCCAATCTCGAACTGCCGGGCGATATCCTGGTTCATTGCTGTATCGTAAATGACCGCGCAGACTTCAAAATTCAGACGGAAGCTGCGGGCATCAAAATTTGCCGTGCCAACCAGGCTGAAATGCGCGTCAATCACCATGGTCTTGGCATGCAGCATCCGGCCATCATATTCCCATATCTTCACGCCCGCGCGAATCAGTTCGTCAAAATAGGAGCGCGCAGCAGCGGTGACAAAGCGGGAATCGCTCCGGCGGGGCAGCAGCAGGCGGACGTCAATCCCGCGAAGCGCGGCGGAGGTCAGAGCAATGAGCGCGGCCTCTGTCGGCACGAAATAAGGCGTTATCAGCCATATCCGCTTCTGTGCGGCATGGATACCGTCCAGAAGCAGACGGTGAATGATTTCCCATTCGCTGTCCGGGCCGGATGCCAGTACCTGTACCGCATAATTGCCGGGCGGCTGCTCGGGAAAATAGCTGCGCGTGTCAAAGGGCGTGGCCTGACCGGTGGCGTACAGCCAGTCCTCAAGGAAAACAAGCTGGAGGGAGTGCACGGCGTTGCCCGTCAGCCGGATGTGAATATCATGGTAGGCGTGTTTCTGTGTGCGTTCGTCTTCTTCATCCGTGATGTTCAGGCCACCGGTAAAACCGGTTTTCCCGTCACAGACGACAATCTTCCGGTGGGTGCGCAAATTCAGGAGCGGCCTGACAAATTGCGAAAAGCGTATGGGATGGAAAAAGGCAAACTCTCCGCCCGCCTCCAGAAGGGGCGCTATAAACGGCGTCCTGATGTGCGTTGATCCTATGCCGTCCACCAGCAGGCGGACATGGACTCCTTCCCTTGCTTTGGTGATGAGCAGATCGCGCAATGCCGTGCCGATATTGTCCGGCTCGTAAATATAGTATTCCAGATGGACATGATGCCTTGCCTCGCGGATGGCCTCAAAAATGGCGTTATAGGTGGCCGCGCCATCCGCCAGCAGTTGCAGGGATGCGGCGGTGGTCACCGGAAAACCGGAAGCATGGCTGACCAGCCGGGTGAGCTGCCGCATCATGGGCGAGGGAGGCGCCCCCGCCGCCATCGCCTGCGCGCGCAGGGCGTGCAGGTGGCGATGTTCCAGCAGGGTGGTCTGTGCCAGCAGGCGGCGATAATGTTGCCGCCTGAGTTTCTGCGGCCCGATAAAGTGATAAATGATGAAGCCCAGATAGGGAAAAAAGGCCAGCGAAATAATCCAGCTCAGCGTGGCTACCGGCGAACGCTTCTGCAAGATTATCCAGATGGCGAGCAGGACAATATGAATCCCCCAGGCGATGCCCAGTATCCTTGCCCAGGGCAGGCTTGACCAGGTGACGGCTGACAGTGTCGCGGATGAAAACATGGGCAGTGCTGAAATCCGGGCAGGACAAAGAAGCTATGATACTGTCAATCAGCCGTTTTGCACCCGCTTTTGCCATCTTTGCGGGATAATGGCGGGATGCAGACACTTCTTGAACATCTGAACCCGGAACAGCTTGCGGCGGTGACGCTGCCCGCGCAATCCGCGCTTATCCTTGCCGGGGCCGGTTCCGGCAAAACCCGTGTGCTGACGACCCGCATCGCCTGGCTGTTGAAAACGGGGCAGGTTTCCACGCGTGGCGTCCTGGCGGTGACTTTCACCAACAAGGCGGCCCGTGAAATGACGGAACGCCTGTCCGCGATGATCGAGGTGAATACGCGCGGGATGTGGATCGGCACTTTCCACGGCCTGTGCAATCGCCTCTTGCGGACGCACTGGCGTGACGCCGCGCTGCCCCAATCCTTCCAGATACTGGATACGCAGGACCAGCTTTCGGCTGTCAGGCGGCTCCTGAAAGCCGCGCAGGCGGATGAGGACAAATTCCCGCCCCGCTCGCTGGCTTACTGTATCAACCAGTACAAGGAGAAGGGCCTGCGGGCGGCGGATGTTGTCCCGCATGACGATTATGAACAACGGATAGCTGCGTATTACGCGCTGTATGAGGCGCAGTGTCAGCGCGAGGGTGTGGTGGACTTTGCCGAGCTGCTCCTGCGCAGCTACGAGCTGCTTTCCCGCAATGAAATGTTGCGCGAGCATTATCAGGCGCGTTTCAGGCATATTCTGGTGGATGAGTTCCAGGATACCAATGACCTTCAATACCAGTGGCTTAAGCTGATGGCGGGCGGCGGCGCGGCTGTATTTGCCGTGGGGGATGATGACCAGAGCATTTACGCCTTTCGCGGCGCGAATGTCGGCAACATGATGGCTTTCCGGCAGGATTTCCATGTGCAGAATCTGATCCGCCTGGAGCAGAATTACCGTTCTCACGGGCATATTCTGGAAGCGGCCAATACGCTGATTGCCCATAACAGCCAGCGTCTGGGCAAGAACCTGTACACCCAGGCGGGTGACGGGGAGCCGGTGCGGGTTTATGAAGCCACATCGGATATCAGCGAGGCGCAGTATCTGGTTGAGGAAATCAGAAACCTCCTGGCGGAGGGCTGGCTGCGCAGCGAGATCGCCATCCTGTACCGCTCCAACGCTCAATCCCGCGTGATTGAGCATACGCTGGTCGGGGCTGGCCTCCCCTATCGCGTGTATGGCGGCTTGCGCTTCTTCGAGCGGGCCGAAATCAGGCATGCATTGGCGTATCTTCAGTTGATGGACAACCCGCACAATGATTCGGCCTTCCTGCGGGTGGTTAATTTCCCGGCAAGGGGAATCGGCGCGCGTTCCATCGAGCAGTTGCAGGAAATGGCGCGCCTGCACGGGGGATCACTTTATGCCGCCATCCCGCATGTTTCCGGCAAGGCGGGGAACGCGCTGGCGGGTTTTGCACGCCTGATTGAGGGCGCGCGCTTTGAGACGCAGCAAATGCCGCTGCCGGAAATGGTGCA
>JAISIS010000116.1 GCA_031261905.1 Burkholderiaceae bacterium | reverse complement strand
AAATAGTGCCGGAACGCATTTCAATGCGGCGCTCGATGGTGGCGCTGCCGGTGGATGATACAAAGCCATTGTCAATGCGCGTTACCACAATATCGCGCGGCATATCGTCCCTGTCGGAGGTGGATATGTAAAGCCAGTGCAGGCGTCCGGCATTGTCGGTTTTGGCCTGAATGATCTTGCCTGCTTTCAGTTGCAGCATTTCTTTTGCAACAGGATCGGATTTGATGAAGGCGATGGCGCGGGAATCATCCACACCCAGGCGGGTCAGAAGCGAGCCGAGCGTATCGCCGGTACGCACTTTTTCCTCGCGCATGAAAAACTGTTTTTCCTGGCTGAGGGCGTTGATTTGCTCATCAAGTGAGGGTAGCCTGATTTCTTCGGCAATGGAGCGGATTTCGATATTGCTGGTGTCAGGCGGTGCGCCGGGCGCGACTGCGGCGGCTCCAATAGCAAACAAGGCGAGCAGAAGAGATACAGCGGAGATGATGCGAGTCTTTCTGGTTGTTCCCAAAAAGGAGCTGCTTATTTTCTGAAAAACTTCTCGCATAAAAATCCTCTTCTTTTCGTGGCGCAATCAGCTAAAATTTCACCTTCAGGAAATTTGGGTTCAGGGTTCAGGAAAAGACAAATCCTCATGGCGGAAACTGCCGCCAGCTTTTTTAAGGGTAGATTGTAACAAAGATGAAACAAGAAATGAACAAAAACAGCGTACTTTCTGCAAATTCAGCGGAATTGCCGCTTTCTTCCGCAGTCATGGAAGCGCTGGATATTATCAGGCGGGGGACTGAAGAGTTGCTGGTGGATACGGAACTGGCGCAAAAACTGGCGCGTTCCGAAAAAACCGGCAAGCCGCTGAGGATCAAACTGGGGCTTGATCCGACCGCGCCAGATCTGCATTTGGGACATACGGTTGTATTGAACAAGATGCGGCAATTGCAGGATCTTGGTCATACCGTCATCTTTTTGATCGGCGACTTTACCTCCATGATCGGCGATCCTTCGGGACGCAATGTTACGCGGCCCAGGCTGACCCGCGAGCAGATAGAGGAAAACGCCATGACGTATTTCAACCAGGCCAGCCTGGTGCTGGATCCCGGAAAGACCGAGATACGTTACAACTCCGAATGGAGCGACAGGATGACGGCGCGCGACATGATACAACTGGCGTCCCGTTATACGCTTGCCCGCATTATGGAGCGCGAGGATTTTGCCACCCGTTTCAAGGGCGGATCGCCCATTGCCGTTCATGAACTGCTGTATCCCCTGATGCAGGGCTATGATTCCGTGATGCTGGAATCGGATATGGAACTGGGTGGTACCGACCAGAAATTCAATCTGCTGGTCGGGCGTGAATTGCAGCGGGGATATGACCAGGAACCGCAATGCATTCTGACCATGCCTTTGCTGGAAGGCCTGGATGGCGTTGAAAAAATGTCCAAATCAAAAGGCAACTATATTGGCATTACCGAACCCGCCAATACCATGTTTGCCAAGGTCATGAGTATTTCCGATGACATGATGTGGCGATACTATGATCTGTTGTCCTTCCGCTCGCTTTCCGATATTACAGCGTTGAAAGCGGCGGTAAATGCCGGGCGCAATCCCCGTGATGTGAAGGTGGAACTGGCGCAGGAGATTGTGACGCGCTTCCATTCAGGGCAGGCCGCCGAATCGGCGCTGGAAGATTTCATGTTGCGCGCGCGGGGTGGCATACCGGAAGATGTACCGGAAGTGACGCTTGGCGGCGCGCCGCTGGGCATCGGGCAATTGTTGAAACAGGCCGGGCTGTGCGCTTCCACATCGGAAGCGCTGCGCATGGTGGAGCAAAACGGTGTGCGGATTGATGGCGCTGCGGTTACGGATCGTGGGCTGAAGGTGGATGCAGGCACCTTTGTTGTCCAGGTCGGCAAACGCAAATTTGCCAGAGTTATCCTGAGTTAGATGCCGCCTTGACTTGCAGAGAATTGGCATCCGGCAAATCCAAATCGGCAAATACATTGCCGGAAGAACGCACAACCTCTTCTCCGTTAATGATTCGCTTTTCCATAGCACATATTTGTTTTAGCACTCACTATCCTGAATATGGGCCGAGAAAACGGTCACCATTAAAATGGATAAGATGAGTGGGAGAATCTGCTACCCATACCTCTGTTTCCCACGCGATTTCTCCAAGATAGCGGCTCATGACCGCTTTATCCGGGAAAGCGGTTACATAAACCAATCCTGCTGTTGTGTGGGTAAAAAGCTTTGCCAATTCCGTATGGCGCTTGCCATCAACCGGGCCATGACTGGTGACAGACTCCACCAAAAGCAACCAATTTCGAGCCGCATCATACAACACAACATCAGGCATTTTGCCATGCGACTCCACGGTTACGCCCAGCTTTGCCAGTAGTTCAGCATCGAAATAACCCCATTTGTCACCCGTATCACCTGCATAAACCAGTTTGCATCCTGGTGCAAACTGGGGCGCAAAGGTTTCTACAACGTCACGAATCAGCTCACTATGCGCTCCGGGGCTCAAGGTAATCTTCTGTCCAGGAGCAATTTCTACAGGAACCCGGTATTGCTCGCGTTGCATTGCATATTGGGCTATCAAGGTTTCTCGCTGCGCCAGATAAGCAGCAAGATTATTTTTCCATGCCCGTTTTCCAAAAGTCTGCAACAACGCCAATGCAACTGGTTCAATTTGGTAAACAGTGTGTGGGCTGTTTATGGGGCGATCCGGTTTATCAGGGTTGTAAACGGCAATCCCTGCATCACAAAACTGATGCATAGTCTGCCGCCTGAATGTTTCGCGCGTGTTGGGCGCATAATCTTTCCCGTAGTGTTCCCTCACCCAATCCATTATCGGCGTAATGCCGATCAAGGGGCTTTCCGCCTTCGCCCATTCCTTGCCGGGCACAAGATTCAGAAGTGCCAGCAGGCAAAGCGCAGAACGCTCATTTTGCTGGGCACGCGGCAACCCCAACAGGCGGATAATATTTTCGGCGCTCTTAATGTAATCGTCTTTGTTATTCATCAGGTCAGATAAAAGCGCTTACTTTTGCATCAATCATGGCCTGCGTCAGTTCCTCTTGTCGCATGGCCCACCTCCCCAAGTCCATCAACGTATTCCGGTCAGGGTATTTTATGGCTTTCAAATCTGTGGCATTGACTTGTGTATGCCCGCTGAAGCGCCGGAAATAGTCGTCAGTTCGTGTGGCATTTAAAAACACCATGAGTCCATAGGC
>JAISIS010000084.1 GCA_031261905.1 Burkholderiaceae bacterium | reverse complement strand
CCCGCGCGCGCCTGGCCGCTGGTTTTCAATAAGGTAAATTCCATCATGTTGCGCAGTTTAACAGCATCGCGTCGCCATAGCTGAAGAAACGATAGCCTCCGGCGATGGCGTGCGAATAGGCTTCCCTTATCCGGTCATACCCGGCAAAGGCGGAAACCAGCATCAGCAATGTGGATTTCGGCAAATGAAAATTGGTCACCAGGCAATCAACCGTCCTGAACCGGTAGCCAGGCGTAATGAAAAGACGAGTTTCCCCGCTTCCGGCAACCAGCGGTCCCTGCTGCGAAGCGGCTTCCAGCGCGCGCAGGCTGGTTGTGCCGACGGCGACACCCCGTCCGCCCGCCGCGCGCGTTTCCCGTATGGCATTTTCCGTTTCCTCCGGGATTGCATACCACTCCTCATGCATCCGGTGCTCCGAAAGATTTTCCGTCCTGACCGGAGAAAAAGTGCCCGCACCCACATGCAGGGTGACAAATGCGACCCGCGCGCCCTTTTCCCGCAATTTTGTCATCAGCCTCTCGTCAAAATGCAAGCCTGCCGTCGGGGCGGCAACTGCGCCAGGCATTCTGGCATAAACCGTCTGATACCGCGTTTCATCAAACGATTCCGCCGAACGCGCAATATAAGGAGGCAGGGGCATATGTCCGTACCGCTCCAGAAGCGGGATAATCTCATCCGGGAAGTCGAGCGTAAAAAATACGCCCTGCCGTTCGCCTACCCTCACATCAAACGCACCCTCCAGGCGGATGACGCTGCCGGGGCGGGGTGACTTGGAAGCGCGTATCTGGGCAACCGCACAACGCGCGTCCAGTATCCGCTCAATCAGCACTTCCACATGACCGCCGGTTGGCTTCGCGCCAAAAAGCCGCGCCTTGATCACACGGGTATCATTAAAAACCAGCAAATCATCAGCGGCAATCCGGTCAGCCAGATCGGCAAAATATCTGTCCGTCAGTTGGTCACCCACCTCCAGCAGACGTGATGTTGTCCGGTCAGGCAATGGCGCCTGCGCCACCAGTTCGGCGGGCAAGTCAAAATCAAAATCGGAAAGGGTATATCTCACAGCCGTCACACACTTGCCGTTTCAGGGAGCGTCGCCCCGGTATCCGGCTTTTTGACGTCAGGCGCCCGCCCGTACAAACGGGTCATCTCTGCAAGGTGCAGCGCAAACCAGCCTTCCACCTGATCCCAGGTAAAACGCCACTCCCATGAGCCGCTTGCCTTGCCCGGCGCATTCATCCGGCATTCCTCGCCCAGGCCCAGCACATCCTGCATGGGTGCAATGGCATAACGCGCAACGGAGGCCATCGCGGTGCGAACAAGATCCCAGTGAATCCAGTCTCCACTAACGCTCAGATAACGGCGCGCATAATCCTTTTCATGCTCTGGAATCGCGTCCCACCACCCGCGCGTCGTGTTGTTGTCATGGGTGCCGGTATAAATAACCGCATCCTGCTCTACGTTATGCGGCAAGTACAGATTCTTCGGATTATAGTCAAAGGCAAACTGCAAAACACGCATACCAGGCAAATCAAACTCCTTGCGCAGGGCAATCACTTCCGGGGTAATGACTCCCAGGTCTTCCGCGATAAAATTGAGTTCTCCCAGCACCCTTTTCATCGTGCTGAAAAAAGCCTTGCCCGGACCCTTTCGCCATACCCCCTTCGCAGCTGAAGGCGCATCGGCGGGAATTTCCCAGTACGCCTCAAACCCGCGGAAATGGTCAATCCGCACCAGATCGTTCAGGCGCATCATATGCGCCAGACGGTCAGCCCACCACAGATAATCATCTGCCGCAAGGGCATCCCAGTTATACAGAGGGTTACCCCAGCGCTGCCCGTCATCACTGAATTTGTCAGGCGGAGCGCCCGCCACCGCCATCGGGTTGCCGCGCGAATCAAGCCTGAAAAATCCGGGGCGCGACCAGACATCCGCGCTGTTGAGCGAAACAAAAATAGGCACATCACCAATAATTTCAATACCGTTGTCATTGGCGTATTTTTTCAGCCGCATCCATTGCTCATGGAACTGCCACTGGCAGAATTTCCAGAAACCTATTTCACTGCCATGCTTGTCCGCGGCTTCGCGCAGCGCAACCGGATCCCGCATGGCAAGTCCTTCCGGCCAGTACTGCCATCCTTCCGTCTTGCCCGTATAAAGATCATCCAGCGCGCGGAAAAGCGCGTAATCATCCAGCCAGGCCTGCTCGTTTTTACAAAAAACCAGAAACGATTCATAAGCCGCGCTTTTTGTATCGGAAAAGAAACGATGGAACGCGTGACGCAAACAGCCCATGCGAAAAATGCTTACCGCCGGGTAATTGACCCGGTGATTTTCAAACGGGATCTTCGGAGACAAGTCCGCATCCGTCAGCCAGCCGGCATCACGCAACTGTTCCAGATCGATCAACAGCACATTGCCGCCAAACGCGGAGGGGCTCATGTAGGGCGAATTACCCACCCCAACATCCACCAATGGCAACATTTGCCATAACGTCTGCTGCCCGATTTTAAGCCAGTCCACAAAATAATAGGCCTGCCTGCCCAGATCGCCGGAACCATAAGGGCCGGGCAAGGAAGTTGGATGCAGCAAAATACCGCTGCGTCGGGTCAGTTTCATGGCATCTCCAAAAAGAAACGCTGGCGGAAAAGCGATCCGCAGCTTCAGGCATAGCCCGCATTAAATACTGTACAGGCATTTTGCCTGAAAGCATACCCACCGTGACATTTCGAGACATTTTCACGCCGGTTTCGGTTTTTCGGGCTGCTCACGGTATTATTTTGCTTTAGCCCCGATTATCGAAAGACCCGTATGCCTCCCAAAAAACCGGACACAAAAGCCGGACGCCTTGAGCGCCTGGGATTGCGTTCGGACAGGGATTTTGTCCTGCATCTCCCGATGCGCTACGAGGATGAAACCCGGATCGTCCCCATTGCCGAAGCGCAATGGGCCGGTGGCCCGGCACAGGTGGAAGGCGTTGTCGTTTCAAATGACATTGTGTTCCGCCCGCGCCGCCAGTTGCTGGTTCGCATCGCGGACGACAGCGGCGAACTGGCGTTGCGCTTCCTGCATTTTTATTCCAGCCAGGCAAAACAGCTTGCGCCTGGCACACGGGTACGCGCCAGAGGGGAATTGCGCCAGGGCTTTTTCGGCGCGGAAATGGTGCATCCGGCATACCGCGCCATTTCGGAAAACACGCCGCTTCCGGATGCCCTGACACCGGTTTACCCGGCAACAGAAGGCATACAGCAATCCCTGCTGCGCAAGGAAATTGCCGCCGCCATGAGCCGCATGGACTTGAGCGATACCCTGCCCGCCCGGATGCTTGCTCCCCTGAAGCTGCCGACCTTTGCCGATGCCATCCGCCTGCTGCACAACCCGCCTCCGGATGTGGATGAAAAAGCCCTGACGGAGCGAACGCACCCTGCCTGGCGGCGCATCAAGTTTGATGAATTGCTGGCGCAACAGCTATCCATGAAACGGGCGCACGCGCGCCGCAGGGAGCAGCACGCGCCGGTTTTGCCTGTGAGCGGCGAAATAACACAGGGATTGCTGGAGGGCCTGCCCTTTTCCCTGACTGACGCGCAAAAGCAGGTACTGGCCGAAATCACGGAAAACCTTGCCCTGCCCTGGCCCATGCAGCGCCTGCTGCAGGGCGATGTCGGCAGCGGAAAAACCGTTGTGGCGGCGCTGGCTGCCGCCAGAGCCGTTGACAGCGGCTTTCAGGTCGCCATGATGGCCCCCACGGAAATCCTTGCCGACCAGCATTTCCAGCGGGTGGCGGAGTGGATGGCGCCGCTTGGCGTCACCATTGCCTGGCTGACCGGCAGCGCCAAAAAGAAAGCGCGGCAGGAAGCGCTTTCCCGGATAGCCTCCGGAGAAGCCGCGCTGGTCATCGGCACGCACGCGCTGATTCAGGATGACGTGCATTTTCATCGGCTGGGGCTGGTCATTGTGGATGAGCAGCACCGCTTTGGCGTTGGGCAGCGCCTGATGCTGCGCAACAAGAGCGAGGGAGAAAACGCGCCTGTGCCGCACCAGTTGATGATGAGCGCCACGCCCATTCCCAGGACACTTGCCATGACCTTTTACGCAGACATGGATGTTTCCGTCATCAATGAATTGCCGCCTGGCCGCACCCCGGTACTCACCCGGCTGATTGACCGGGCAAGACGGGATGAAGTCACAGAGCGTATCCGGGCGGCGGCTCTTTCAGGACGGCAGGCTTACTGGGTTTGCCCTCTGATTGAGGAATCCGAGGCGCTTCAGCTACAGACTGCCGTGGAGACACACGCCTCGCTCACCGAAGCTCTGCCAGGACTGGCTGTCGGCCTGGTACACGGCAGGCTTAAACCGGCTGAGAAACAGCAGGTAATGGAAGCCTTTGCGCGCGGGGACATTCATCTGCTGGTTGCAACCACAGTTATTGAAGTCGGCGTGGATGTACCCAACGCCTCGCTGATGATCGTGGAACACGCCGAACGTTTCGGTCTGGCGCAACTGCACCAGTTGCGAGGCCGCGTAGGGCGGGGTGATGTGGAAAGCGTTTGCCTGTTGCTGTACCAGGCTCCACTGGGCGAGACTGCAAGGCAACGCCTGATGGCGTTGCGCGAAACCCATGACGGTTTTGCCATTGCCCGGCGTGATCTGGAAATCCGGGGGCCGGGCGAATTTCTCGGCGCCCGGCAATCCGGGCAGGCCATGCTGCGCTTTGCCGACCTGCAACAGGACGTTGATCTGATCGAGGCCGCGCAACAAATTGCCGAGCGCCTG
>JAISIS010000050.1 GCA_031261905.1 Burkholderiaceae bacterium | reverse complement strand
GCCGCCGTGGCGCGATGGATATCCTCACCCCTGGCAAATGCCGCCAGCAGACCGGGATCTTCGGACAGGTGCGCCATGATGCGCAACTCAATCTGGGAATAATCCGCCGACACGATTTTGCTGCCTGGCTGCGCTATAAAAGCCTCGCGTATCCGCCGCCCCTCTTTTGTGCGGATAGGGATATTCTGCAGGTTCGGGTCATTGGAGGCCAGACGGCCCGTCACGGCAACCGCCTGGGCAAAATTCGTATGCACCCGACGGGTGGCGGCATTCACCATGCGCGGCAACTTGTCCGCATAGGTTGATTTCAGCTTGGCCATGCCCCGGTATTCCAGCACGATACGGGGAAGTGGGTAATCTTCTGCCAGCTTTTGCAACACCTCCTCATTGGTGGAAGGAATGCCCGAAGCCGTTTTTTTGACGACCGGCAGTTGCAGCCGGTCAAACAGAATCTCGCCCAGTTGTTTGGGTGAATTCAGGTTGAAAGATGATTTCGCCTCCGCAAAGGCCTCTTCCTGAAGCGTCGCCATCTTGCCGCCCAGTTCTTCCGATTGCCGCCCCAGCAGAGAGGCATCAATCAGCACGCCGCGCCGCTCCACCTTTTGCAACACCACTTCGGTCGGCAGCTCAATACTCTCATAAACAAACGCCAGCTTGCCGTCCTGTTGAATATGCGGCCACATGGCTTCATGCAATTGCAGGGTAATGTCCGCATCTTCGGCGGCGTAGGCCGTTGCCTGATCAATCGCCACCTCGGCAAAGCCTATCTGGTTTGCGCCCTTGCCGCACACTTCCTCATAGCTGATGGTTTTCCTGCCCAGGATACGCTGCGCCAGACTGTCCATATCATGCCGCTTGTGGGATTCCAGCACATAGGATTGCAGCAGCGTATCGTGCGCGATCCCTTGCAGGCTGATGCCGTGATTGGCGAAAACATGACTGTCATATTTCATGTTCTGCCCCACCTTCTTCTTTTCCGGATCTTCCAGCCAGGGCCTGAGCCTTTCCAGCACCCGCTCGCGCGTCAACTGGGCGGGATCGCCGGGATAAGTATGCGCCACCGGAATATAGGCGGCCTCACCGGCCTTCACGCACAGCGACAGACCGACCAGTTGCGCCTGCATGGGATCCAGCGAAGTAGTTTCCGTATCCAGCGCGGTAAGCTCCGCCGTCTGGATTCGCGCCAGCCAGGCATCCAGCGCCGCTTCCGTCAGCACCGTCTCATAATGCCTGGCGACCGGCACTTCAGGCTGCGCGGCATCCGGCGCACCGAAAAGCCATCCCTGCCCGGCCTGTTCGGCTGGCCTCGCTGATTCTCCGGGCGCGGCCCCGGCTGCTTTGCCCGCCTCCCTGGCGAAGGCGCGCAAGCCGTATCGCTCAAAGAAGGCCCGCAGCGCCTCGGCATCTGTCGGCTGCCGCACAAAAGCCGTTTCCATGGCGTCCGCCGCCATACCCAGATCGCAGTCTGTCCGTATGGTAATCAGCTCCCGCGCTTTGGGCAGCCACTCTGTGGACTGGCGCAGATTGTCTCCAACGGCGCCCTTTATTTCCTCCGCGTGCCGCAGGATATTATCCAGCGAGCCATACTGGCCCAGCCATTTCACCGCCGTTTTCGGCCCGACCTTGGCAACACCGGGAATATTGTCCGAAGAGTCGCCAATCAGGGAGAGGTAATCAATAATGGATTCGGGCGGCACCCCGAATTTCGCCGTCACACCCTCACGATCCAGCGTTTCATTGCTCATCGTGTTGACCAGCGTGACAGTGTCATTGACCAGTTGGGCCATATCCTTGTCCGCCGTCGCGATCACGGTTTCCATGCCCCTGGCGCGCGCCCCTGCCGCCAGCGTGCCGATCACGTCATCAGCCTCAATGCCCTCCACCGAGAGGATGGGCCAACCCAGCAGATGGATCGCCTCATGGATGGGGGCAATCTGTGCGACCAGATCATCCGGCATGGCGGCGCGATTGGCCTTGTATTCCGGATAAAGTTCTTCCCGGAATGTCTTGCCTTTTGCATCGAAAACGCAGGTAAGGTATGCTGAGGGATAATCCTTTTCCAGCCGCCGCAGCATATTCAGAATACCGTAAAGCGCTCCGGTCGGTTCTCCTGCCGGGCCGCGTAAATCAGGCAATGCGTAATATGCCCGGTAAAGGAAACTGGAGCCATCCACCAATAACAGCGTTTTTTTCATATGAGCCAGGACGAGAAGAATGAGAAGAACATCGTGAAACTGCGCGAAGTCAAGGATGTTCACTATGCCACGATTTTAAAGGCACGCGAATCATGGAGCATGTTCTCTATTATGTCAGAGTTTATCGAGACAACCGAACAACTCTCCGAACTGAACCCGGCTGTTACGGTTTTTGGTTCCGCGCGCATCCACCCGGATAACCCCTGGTACATCCAGTGCATGGAAGTGTGCCGCCATCTCTCCGATGCCGGTTTTGCGGTCATTTCGGGCGGCGGGCCTGGCATCATGGCGGCGGCCAATCGCGGAGCGTTTGAGGGAAAATCACTCTCTGTCGGGCTGAATATTGATCTGCCCAAAGAACAGACGCATAACCGCTGGCAGAATATTTCCCTCAATTTCCGCCACTTTTTCCCGCGCAAGGTCGCCTTTGCCAAATACGCGGACGCCTATGTCCTTTTCCCTGGCGGATTCGGAACGCTGGACGAACTGTGTGAAGTGCTGACCCTCATCCAGACCGGCAAATCACGCAAGATACCCATTATCCTGGTGGGTTCCGGCTTCTGGAACGGCTTCCTTGACTGGCTGACCAATACCCTGGTGCCTTCGGGCACACTTTCCCCGGAAGACGTGGCGTTGATGAAAGTGACGGACGATTCCGGGGAGGTGCTGGATGAAATATTCCGTTTCTACGAAGTCCGCGACACAGGTCCCTCCGATGAGGAAAGAGAAAGGATGATGTACCTGTAAACTTTGCTACAATAGCTGAACTCATTTTATCCGTGCGAATCAACCACTATGCGGGCACTTTCAGATTTCAGGCTGTTTTTATTCATCGCCGCCTTTGCCGCTGCGCCTTTTGCCATGGCGCAGTATGCGCAAAAGAATACGCCCCCGCCTGCGCAGGATACCCGGCAAAGCGCTCCTCCGGCTGAAGAACTGGAATTGATTGACGAAGTTGAACAACCGACCATCACCATCCGCAAACCGGACGCCGCCAGGGAAATCACGGAACGCAAGGAACACGGTATGACCAAGGAAATCAAGGTCCAGACCGGCGGCAGCACCTATTACCTTTATCCGAATGATCCGCTTGGCGGGAATTTCCGCGACAATACTTCCACAATTGTCCGTCCCGCCCTGTGGCGTGTTCATGAATTTGATATGACCGACAGGCCGGACACCACCAATAATACGACAGACCAGGAGCCTGACTACACCAGCGATGCCCCGGCTCCGCCAGAGGCGAAATAGCCGGATTTTCTGTTTCCCGAACCGTAAAGTTTGCATGGCCGTTTTCACACCTGTCAGCCTGACCGAACTGGCGCCCTGGCTTGCCCGATATGACGTAGGGCAGCCAACCGGCATACGCGGCATTCCTTCCGGCATTGAAAACAGTAATTTTTTCGTGACGACCGTGCAGGGAGAGTATGTGCTCACTCTCTTTGAGAAGCTCACCGCCACACAGCTCCCGTATTACCTGAACCTGATGTACCACCTGGCGGAGCGCGGCATCAAGGTGGCAAGTCCCATCCCTGACAGGGAGGGCAACATGCAGGGAACACTCTGCGGCAAACCGGCAAGCCTGGTTGTCAAACTGGAGGGGGGCTGGCTGCCCGAACCACAACCGGCGCACTGCGCCCAGGTGGGCGGCATGATGGCCAGAATGCATCTGGCCGCACAGGATTACCCCGCCTTCCAGCCCAATTTGCGCGGCCTTTCATGGTGGCGGGCAACCGGGCCGCTTGTCCGGAAATTTCTTCCGGATGACGATGCCGCCTTCCTTAATGAGGAATTGCGTCTCCAGGAAACCTTTGCCGCAACGCCCGCCTGCGCAAAACTGCCATCCGGTCCGATTCACGCGGATTTGTTCCGCAACAACGTGCTGTTCGAGAACGGAGTCCTCTCCGGTTTCTTTGATTTTTATTTCGCGGGGAACGATACCTGGCTGTTTGATGTGGCCGTTGCCGTCAACGACTGGTGCATCCGGCTGGATACCGGCACATTCGACGAGAATCGCCTCCTTGCCTTTCTTGAAGCCTATCAGGCGGTGCGCCCCTTCACACAGGAAGAAAGGGACTCATGGCAAACCCTGCTGCGGGCGGCGGCCTTGCGCTTCTGGCTCTCGCGGCTTTATGATTTCCACCTGCCGCGTGAAGCCGAAATGCTCACACCGCATGACCCCGCACATTTTGAACGCATATTACGATTACGCGCGGCCAATACCGCGCCCCCTTTGCCGATATGAAGACACTTGAAGCACGCACGGGCCTGTTATGGATCAGAGATGGTTTCCGCCTTCTCCGCAAACGCCCTTTTCTTTTAACCAATCTTTTTATCGCGTACTTCCTTCTTGCCATGCTTACAGGATCACTGCCTGTCGTCGGCTCTGTCCTGCCGCCCTGGCTGGCGCCTACCTTTTCCGTGCTGTACCTTTCGGCAATTAACGAAGTGCATGAGAACCGCCCCTTTTCCTTTGCGCGCATCTTTTCCGTTTTAACAAAACCGGTCATCCTCCGCCTGCTGGTACTGGGCGGTCTGTATTTTCTCGCCGCCATCATTGCCGTCTGGATATCCAGCTTTGTGGATGGCGGCATCTTCATGCGTGCGATGGGCGGCGAACAAATTGAAATGCAGGTTATTCTGGAATCCCGCTTTAAAGCGGCCTTTGCGGTAGCAGCCCTCATCAATTTCCTGGCGCTTTTGTTCTTCTGGTTTGTCACGCCCCTGATAGCCTGGAAGAACATGCCTGTCGGGCAATCACTGTTTTACAACCTCTTTACCCTGATCCGCGCCTGGAAAGCCTTTATCGTGTATCTCGCCGGTCTGCTGCTGGTGGCTTTCCTGATCCCCATGCTGATCAACTCGCTGGTCATGATCATACTGGGGCGTCATATTGGCCTGCTGGTGACCTTTTCCCTGCTGATGGTAGCCGCTGTTCTGGTATATTGTTCGTTTTATTCTATGTATATTTATATGTTTGGCGTTCCCGCCACGGCTGCCCCGGCCGAGCAGCCATAAGAAAGCCGCCGTTCCGGGAACGATACTGACAATAACCCGCTATTTGTCCAAAGGATCCGATATGACCCACCTGCCGCCTGCCGACCAGGCAGAAATCCTGGCCCAGGCCCTGCCCTACATCCAGAAGTTTCACGGCAAAACCATTGTCATCAAATACGGCGGCAACGCCATGACGGAGGAGAAACTCAAGCACGGCTTCGCACGCGACATTGTTCTCCTGAAGCTGGTGGGCATGAACCCGGTGGTAGTACATGGCGGCGGGCCGCAAATTGACAACGCGCTCCGGAAAATCGGCAAAAGCGGCACCTTTGTTCAGGGTATGCGCATAACCGATGAAGAAACCATGGAAGTGGTGGAATGGGTGCTTGGCGGCGAAGTACAACAGGACATTGTCATGCTGATCAACCACTATGGCGGCCATGCGGTGGGCCTGACCGGAAAGGATGGCGGCCTGATACGCGCCCGGAAAATGCAGATGCCGGATATTGGCAATCCTGGGCAATTTGTTGATCTCGGCTTTGTCGGCGAAATCACGGAAATCACTCCCGCTGTCGTCAAGGCGCTGCAGGATGACGCCTTTATCCCGGTTATTTCCCCTATCGGCTTCAGTGACGATGGTCAGGCCTACAATATCAACGCCGATCTGGTAGCCGGGGAAATCGCCAAAATTCTCCAGGCGGAAAAGCTGATCATGATGACCAACACGCCGGGCGTGCTGGACAAGAACAACAACCTTCTCCCTGATCTGAGCGCCTCCGAAATTGATTCTCTCTTTGCGGACGGCACCATCTCCGGAGGCATGATGCCCAAAATCTCGTCAGCCCTGGAAGCCGCAAAATCCGGGGTGAATACCGTACACGTGATTGATGGCCGC
>JAISIS010000204.1 GCA_031261905.1 Burkholderiaceae bacterium | reverse complement strand
ACCGCCTCAATATCAATGCCAATAACGTCCGCCACCGTCACCGCATCCAGCCAGTCCTGCCTGGACGAACAGAATTCGCTATCGTCGTCATCTTCCCAGTTCTTCATGAAAAGACCGATAACCTCATAACCCTGCTCCTTGAGCAACCAGGCCGCCACCGATGAATCCACACCGCCTGACATGCCAATGACAATTTTTTTACGGCTCATTATTACGTCCTGTTTATCATCGTATATCGAGATACGGCTGATAATGGCGCGCGTTTGCCCGCCAGATAATCATCAATGCATTGCATGACCACTACGCTGCGATGACGCTCACGGCATGCAACCAATTCATCTTTTGTCATCCAGACCGTCCTCACAATATCCGGGTCCAGCGACTGTTGCCGCAGCGCGCCAATCGTTCCGGTAAAAGCAAAGCGGATATAACTGATATCCGAACCATCTTTCATGCGGTAATTCAGGTGATAAACACCCAGAAAAGCATCCGGATAAAAGTCATAAGCGCTTTCCTCAAGCGCCTCCCGCGCTACCGCCTGTTCAAGCGATTCGCCGGCTTCAAGCAACCCTCCCGGCTGATTAAGCGTCAGGGATCCATCGGATTCACGCTCTTCAACCAGCAGAAAGCGGCCTTCATGTTCAATAACTGCGGCAACGACAATATAAGGTCTCCAGATATCAGACATTTTTTCCCTGTCAGGTTATTATTGTAACGTACGGATTCACTGACCGCTTTTTTGCCCGGCGCCAGGCGGTTTCATGGTCAACTGTCCGCCCGGCACACTGAAAGTGAAAGAGTTCACGGCTTTTTCACAGGATAGTGGCAACAAATGCGTGTATTTTCGCACTTATTTGATTTCTCAATCAAAAAATTGTGTATTATAAAGGGCTTTTGAAAAAAGCCTTTCGTTTGGAGGAGTTATATGAAGATCGGCATACCTGCCGAGACGATAGAAGGTGAAACTCGTGTGGCTGCCACGCCGGAAACCATCCGGAAATTGCTTGCAAAAAACCACCAGATTATTGTGGAAACAGGCGCGGGCATCCATTCCAGCATTCCCGACACGGTTTATCAGGACGCAGGCGCCCGTACCGGCAGTGCCGCCGAGGCTTTTGCCTGCGACATTGTCCTGAAGGTACGCGCGCCAACCGAAGCCGAACTGCCGCAGATGAAGCCCGGTACTGTCCTCATCGGCATGCTGGACCCTTTTGATGCGGAAAATATCGCAAGAATGGCGGCACAGGGGCTGACGGCCTTTGCGCTTGAGGCCGCACCCCGTATATCAAGGGCGCAATCGCTTGACGTCTTGTCTTCACAGGCCAATATTGCGGGCTACAAGGCGGTGATGATGGCGGCAGACACATACCAGCGCTTCATGCCGATGCTGATGACTGCCGCAGGCACCGTCAAGGCGGCCCGCGTGCTCATCATGGGCGTTGGTGTTGCCGGCCTGCAGGCTATCGCCACAGCAAAGCGCCTGGGCGCCGTAATTGAAGCATCCGATGTTCGCCCCCCCGTCAAGGAACAAGTGGAATCCCTGGGCGCAAAATTCATTGACGTGCCCTATGAAACCGATGAAGAAAAGGAAATTGCGGAAGGGGTCGGCGGTTATGCCCGTCCCATGCCGGAAGCATGGATGAAACGCCAGGCGGCACTGGTCCATGAGCGTGCCAAACAGGCCGACATCATCATCACCACTGCGTTGATCCCCGGCAGGAAAGCGCCTGTGCTGATTTCCGAAGAGATGGTCAAATCCATGAAACCCGGTTCCGTCATTGTGGATATGGCGGTGGAGAGAGGCGGCAATTGCGCGCTCTCAGAACTGGGAAAAACCGTTAACCGATACGGTGTGCAGATTATTGGCATACCAAATCTGGCTACTCTCGTCGCAGCGGATGCTTCGGCGCTTTACGCCAGAAACCTGCTTGACTTTCTGAACCTGATCCTGGACAAGGATAGCAACCTTGCCATTAATCTTGAAGACGAGATTGTCGCCGCAACGCGCATGTGCGCCAATGGCGAGATTTTTCGCAAATAGGAGAACCTACAAATGCAACGAATTATGCTCCGGTCAAAGATTCACCGTGTTACTGTCACGCAGTGCGACCTCAATTATGAGGGGTCGTGCGGTATTGACCAGGACCTGATGGAAGCCGCCGGTATCCTCGAATATGAGCGCATCGAACTTTACAACGTCAATAATGGCGAACGTTTCTCAACCTACACCATTCCCGGCGAGCGCGGTTCGGGTGAAATCTCGTTAAACGGTGCGGCAGCAAGGCGCGCAGCGCTGGGCGATCTGCTGATTATCTGCACATACGGCCCCATGACGGATGAAGAAATCAAAACTTTCAAACCCCGTATTGTGTTTGTGGATCAAAACAATAAAATCTCCGGCACCAAAGACTGACAGGTTACCCGTATGGACGTAAGCATCACGCTGACCAACATCATTATCTTCGTTCTGGCCATTTATGTGGGCTACCATGTTGTCTGGACGGTGACGCCCGCCCTGCATACGCCTCTGATGGCCGTGACAAATGCCATATCCGCTATTGTCATTGTCGGCGCCATGCTGGCGACAGCCCTGACGGAAAGCCTTACCGGTCAGGTTATGGGCACACTGGCGGTCATACTGGCAGCCATTAATGTCTTTGGCGGCTTTCTGGTGACACAGCGCATGCTGGAAATGTTCCGGAAGAAAGAACCAAAAACCGGTAGCGGGGAGCACAAGCAATGAGCATGAATCTCGTTACCCTGCTGTACCTGATCGCTTCCGTTTGCTTCATCCAGGCACTAAAAGGTTTATCGCATCCATCAACAGCCCGGCGCGGCAATGTATTCGGGATGGCGGGCATGGCTATTGCCGCCTGCACCACGATTGCCCTGATCATAAAACTCAAATCGGAATCCACCGGATCAGGCGGTCTGGGCTATGGCCTGCTGGCTGGCGGTATTGTGATCGGCGGCCTGATTGGCGCCATCATGGCAAAACGGGTGGAAATGACCAAAATGCCTGAACTGGTTGCCGCCATGCATTCGCTGATTGGTCTGGCAGCCGTTTTCATCGCCGTGGCGGCTGTCGCCGAACCTTTTGCCTTCCGGATCGCAGGCTCTGGAGAACCCATTCCCCTGGGAAATCGTTTTGAGCTGGTTATCGGTACGTTCGTTGGCGCCATTACCTTTTCGGGTTCTGTCATCGCATTTGGCAAACTGTCCGGCGGCTATAAATTCCGCTTGTTCCAGGGTACTCCTATCGTCTTCAAAGGGCAGCACATCGTCAATCTGATCCTTGCGCTGGTGATGATCGGCCTCGGGCTGGTATTCTGCTTCGCTCCCGGTTCTGAACCGGCATGGCTTCCCTTTTTGATCATGACCGCTCTTGCCTTTGTACTGGGTGTGCTGATCATCATCCCTATCGGCGGCGCAGATATGCCGGTAGTGGTTTCGATGCTGAACAGCTATTCCGGATGGGCTGCGGCCGGCATCGGATTTTCCCTGAACAACTCCATGCTGATCATCGCCGGCTCGCTGGTCGGCTCCTCCGGTGCAATTCTTTCCTATATCATGTGCAAGGCCATGAACCGCTCTTTCATCAGCGTTATCATGGGAGGATTTGGTGGCGATTCGGGCATGGCCGCGAGTGGCAGCCAGACGGCACGCAATGTCAAATCCGGCTCTGCCGATGATGCCGCCTTCCTGATGGCCAATGCCGATACCGTACTGATTGTTCCGGGCTACGGACTGGCTGTGGCGCGCGCGCAACACGCATTGAAAGAGCTGACTGAAAAACTGACCGAACGCGGCGTCACCATCAAATATGCCATTCATCCCGTAGCTGGCAGAATGCCGGGGCATATGAATGTCCTTCTGGCGGAAGCGGAAGTGCCATATGACCAAGTCTTTGAAATGGAAGACATCAACAGCGAATTCTCCCAGGCGGATGTAGCGCTGGTTCTCGGTGCAAATGACGTGGTAAACCCTGCGGCAAAAGACCCGAAATCACCTATTGCAGGCATGCCGATTCTGGATGCGCACCGTGCCAGAACCGTAATCGTCAATAAACGCTCCATGGCCGCCGGTTATGCCGGTCTGGATAACGAGTTGTTTTACATGGACAAGACCATGATGGTATTTGGCGATGCCAAAAAAGTCATTGAGGATATGGTCAAATCAGTAGAATGATGCGCCATTTCGTGGCAAAAAATGCGTCGGCATGAGCCTGGCGCGTTTTTTATGATGGTAGCCCCGGTTTTTTTCTGTCAAATGACAAGGGAGCATTTAGCTTTTCAAAACGCTCCACCGTGCCCACATCCGTCCAGTCGCCCCGGTACACTTCGCCGCCGACCAGCCCTCTGTCCGCATAGGCTCTCAGGAGATTGCCCAACGGCACTTTTTCACCCGGCACAATGGCGTCAAACATGGCCATGCGGTAAACACCGATACCGGAAAACGTAAAACGCCGCTCACCTGCATTGCTGACAGAAAACAGATTCAGCGAGAAATCACCCTGTTCATAATAAGGTGGTTTTTTTACCAGATACAACCAGGCCATATCTTTTTTATTATCCCCATGCGGGTTGCCCCAGACATCATTGTCCTGCAGGGCCGCGCTGACCTGTGAGTAATCAAAATGGGGGCAGTACGCGTCCGCGGCAATCCCGACAAAACGGTCTTCACCCAGCAGATGCCGCGCCCTGGCTACCCCGCCTGCGGTTTCCAGCGCCTCATCACCTTCCGGTGAATAAACAATCCTCGCCCCAAAACGGGAACCATCTCCCAGTGCTTCCTCAATTTTGTGCCCCAGCCAGGCATGGTTAATGACCATATCGGTAATCCCCGCGCGAACCAGATTCAGGATATGCCATACAATCAATGGCCTGCCCCGTACCTCAAGCAGCGGCTTGGGCACATTATCAGTCAGCGGCCTCAAACGTTCACCACGACCAGCCGCGAATATCATTGCTTTCATGTTCCGATTCCGTTAATGATTCAGGCTGATACCCTAAAAGGTATACCCCACCTGCGTTTCTTTCTGCATCAGTTGATTCAGCAGCCGGGAAAGTGGCGCCAGTTCCGAATAGCGCGCGGCCGTTTTGCTTGCATACGTCATCACGACGGGCAAATCATTCAGATACGCATCCTTACCGTCCCTGTGGTACAGGCGTGCAAAGATACCAAGCACTTTCAGATGGCGCTGAAGCCCCATGAATTCAAAATCACGGTAAAACATATCAATATCGGGATTCACCGGCAAACCGACCTTCCTTGCCCTTTCCCAGTACCTGATAACCCAGTCCAGCACCCGTTCTTCATCCCATACGATATACGCATCGCGCAGAAGGGAAACCAGATCATAGGTAATCGGACCAAATACAGCATCCTGAAAATCAAGGACGCCCGGATTACCGTTATCAAGCACCATTAGATTTCGCGAATGGTAATCACGATGTACATAAACCTGTGGTTGTGCCAGATTATTGGCCAGAATGCGGTCAAACATGTTGCGCAGCACGGCTTCCTGCTGTTCCGACAGGCTTATATTCAGATGCTTTTTCACGAACCAGTCCGGAAACAGGTTCAATTCATTTAACAACAGTGTCCTATCATATTCCGGCAACACACCCGACCGGCTAGGCATTTGAATCCGCACCAGCGCGTCAATGGCATCCAGATACAACTCATGCGCATTACCTTCGTTTAACTTTTCCAGGTAAGTCACGTTACCCAAGTCGGAAAGCAGCAAAAAACCATGCTCTACATTTCTTTCAATAATATCGGGCACATGAACACCACACTGCCTGAAAATCTCCGCTACGTGAATAAAAGGCTGTACCTTTTCCTTTTCCGGCGGCGCATCCATGATAATGTAAGCGCCATTGGGGGAATCAACACGAAAATAACGCCTGAAACTGGCGTCAGATGAGGCGGGGCGGATGCTGGCGGCATCAATGCCGTGCGATCCAAGCGACCCCAGCCACTGCTGCAGGGCGCTCATACGGGAATCAGAAGAAGCCATAGCACAGGAAGATAATGCTGTGAAATAAGTACCTGTTACGTTTTGTACCACAAAATTCCCATATAATAATCGATTCGTCAGAAATTTGCTTCATATCCGGGCTTCGTCTTTTCAATGATCTTTCGCCTTGCCTGTTTTCGCTGGTATCAGTTATTGCCTGTGATATTGGCGGCTTCCGTTTTGCCGACAATTGCAGCTGAACAGATCACCCAGGCATCCCGTGACGAAGAAAACAATAAACCGGCCTCCTCAATGACGTCAGGCCCCCTGGCTCGGCGCATGAATCGTGGCCTGGATCTGCAGTACCAGGATGATGGCGGCAAACCGCCCTCCAGAAGCCGCCAGGATGTCATCGCGACGATTGTCGGCAGAAGAGCCGACAAACCTTCCGCTGATCAACCGATGGATCCTCAAAAAGCTGCCCGTTATGCGGCGCTGCCCCGGCTTCGTCAGGAAGGTCTGACTCTTAGCCTCGATTATCAGGGAGAACCAGGGAAGAAAGATCGCCTCAGAGAACCCGAAAACTACACTATGTTCAAATACCCGCGCAAGGCGAATGCCGCCGTAGCTGCGCACCAGTATGGCGAACAGCAAACGCGCGTATTTGATCTATACAGCGTTAGTGACAAGCCGCGTACCAGGAAGAAGAAAACCATCCTGGAAGATGACCAGAATGCACCTATCATACTGCGTGCCGAACAAATTACCGGACGTCCTGACCGCGAAATGAACATGGATTATCTGGTCGAGGTCGAGAAGGGACAAACCCGCATAACAGGCGACCATGGTATTTTCCGTCAGGAAGAGAATGAAGTGGAAGTCGTGGGCAATGTGGGCATTAACCGTTACGGCGATTATTATCACGCGGAATCCGCGCAATTCAACATGGATGTCGGAGAAGGCGTCCTTAACAGCGCAAGATATCGTATGGACATGTCGGGCGGACAAGGTCATGCAAAACGCTTAGACCTGGAAGACGAACACAAATCAACCATTATCAACGGTACCTATTCCACCTGCGAAAGCGAAAATCCCGACTGGTATCTGGCCACAGACACCCTGAATCTGGATACCGCAAGAAACCTCGGCCAGGCGCAATGGCCAGTACTGTATTTCAAGGATGTGCCCATACTCGCAGCACCTTCACTCTCTTTTGCTCTCCGGCCAGAACGTAAATCAGGATTTCTGCCGCCAACCATGGGAGCGACATCAAAGGGCGGTATGGAATTTATGCTTCCTTATTACTTTAACCTCGCACCCAACTATGACCTGACCATCTTCCCCAAATATATCGCCAAGCGCGGTTTCCAGATGGGAGGGAATGCTCGTTATATGGGAAACAACTACGAGGGAGAAACCTATTTCGAGTACCTGCCGGATGATAATGAAGCGCACAGGGATCGTTATGTGATTTACTCCAAGCACAGGCACACCTTTGCGCCAGGATGGACTTATGCCTGGGATTTCAACAAGGCGTCAGATGATAACTATCCGGATGATTTTTCAAGCCAGGGGCTAAGAGGCAATCGTTTGCTGCTGCAGGATGGTTATGTCAAATACAGCGGTTCCCCATACTTTAATATGACCGTTGGCGCCAGCCGCTACCAGGTATTGCAGGATCCGGAATCACCGATTGTCCCCAGCTATGACCGTTTGCCCTATATAAACATCAATGCCTATCGCTACAATGTAAGAGGTTTTGACTTCCAAACCAACCTGCAGTACACCCGCTTCTGGCTGGACGAAAAGGATCTCTGGAACAGGCAACGCGGACAACGCTATGTCGCCAGGCCGGAAATATCCTTCCCGATGATTTCCAGCGGTTATTTCCTGACACCAAAAGCCTCGCTTCACTATGCCCGCTATGACTTGGACGATAAATATCTTCAGGTGGGACAGGATAGGTCCATGTCCCGTACCATCCCGACATTTTCACTGGACGGAGGCCTGATTTTTGAACGGGCCGCGTCCTTCTTCGGTACAGAAATGACCCAGACGCTGGAACCCAGGCTGTTTTATGTTTATACACCCTACCGCAACCAGAATAAATACCCAATCTTTGATTCCGGCGAACCCAGCTTTGGCTATGCCCAGCTCTTCGAGGAAAACCGCTTTGTCGGGGAAGACCGCATTTCGGACGCCAACAACCTGACCGCCGCCATTACCTCACGCTATATTGAACAATCCGGTGCGGAAAGAATGCGTTTTACCATCGGTCAGCGCTACTATCTTTCCGACCAGCGGGTCTCGCTTTACGCTCCCATTGAGCAGCGCAACGAAAACCGATCCGACCTGCTGCTTATGGCCAATGGTCTCCTGACGCCCAAGCTTGCCGTGGATACCTCCATCCAGTACAACCAGAGTACGCGCCGTACCTATAGCGCCAATTACAGTCTGCAATGGCGGCCTGCGGAAAAAAAGATTTTCAACGCGGAATATCGCTATCTGCGCAATTCGTACGATGAATATGGCAACGCCATTGACCAGATCAATGTTTCCGGCCAATGGCCGCTGGGAAAACGCTGGTATGCTGTCGGGCAAATAAGCTACTCACTGCCGGACAACAAAACCATCGAAAGTCTGTTTGGCGTTGAATATAATGCAGATTGCTGGATTGGCCGTTTTGTCGCCCAACGCTTCGTCACTTCATCCATGGAATCAAACACGGCATTCTTCTTCCAGTTAGAATTAAAGGGTATGTCCAGGATTGGCTCAGACCCGCTGGAAATCCTGAAGAGGAGCATCCCGGGTTATCGTCCACTTGCAGCATATGACAACCAATGACCGTTTTGCGTGATTTTCAATGAAGGAACTGATCATGATGCCAGCTTTTATCCGGCAATGTAAAACCCTTTGTTTCAGGTCATTTTCTGCCATCATCATACTGTGTGCGGCAACTGTTTCCGTTTGCATGGCGCAACCTGTACCAGCCCCGCAAATCGCACCGCAGGTGAAGATAGACTCCATTGTGGTTGTAGTCAACAACGGTGTCATTACCCGCAAGGAACTTAATGACCGCATCACTCTGGTGGAATCAAAACTGAAGCGGCAAGGCATTCACCCGCCACGTGCAGAACTGGAACGCCAGGTGCTGGAGCGCATGATAGTCGAAAGCGTGCAACTTCAGCGTGCCAAGGAAAGAGGTATCCAGGTGGATAACCGGCAACTGGATGCCATGGTTGCAATGATCGTTGAACAAAATCATATGACCATGGATCAATTCAGACATGAACTGGAATCAAATGGATCATCACTGCAAATTTTCCGGGAAACTGTCAGAAACGACATTACCCGCGAACGCCTCCGCGATCTGGAAGTCACCAGCAAAATAGAAGTCAGCGATTCGGAAGTAGATCATCTTCTCGGGATTACCGAATCCCCAACAGGTGGTGCAAGCACTGCCACCCAAGCTGCCCGGCACGAGATACGGCTCGCGCATATCCTGATCCGCATCCCCGAAAACGCCTCTCCGGAGCAAATTGCCGGTCGACGTGACCGGGCCGAACGTGTTCTGCAAAATCTTCGGGAAGGCGGCACCTTTGAGCAAAATGCCGCGACCTATTCCGA
>JAISIS010000072.1 GCA_031261905.1 Burkholderiaceae bacterium | reverse complement strand
TGTCGCGCAGTTCTCCCCGAATCATTTGCTCCATGGAACGGTTCCAGTTGCGCCAGGTGAGGTGGGCAATAAGCACAGTGATGATGGAAATGATGACGACCAGAAGACCGAAAGTGGCGATGATCCACCATTTTGTGCTGCTGCTGCGGCGCTGCATGAAGCTCATATCGTGCACCAGAATCAGCTTGCCTATCGCTATGCCGTCTGCTTCGTTTTTCATCCAGAGCTCGGTAATGTGAACCGGGCCCTGAGGCAAATCCAGGAGACCCTGCGAATGCTCCGCCTGTTGCCGCTTCAGTGGTTCGCAGCCCAAATCATTCTGGTAGGAAGGCGTCGCGTACAGGATTTTATTGGCGGGACCACAAATGGCGATGCTGAAAAGACGCTCGTCCTGGACGGCATTATCAAGCATTTGCCGGATTTCTTTTTTTGCGTGGTCCTGCATGAGCGTGGCGAGAGGCGTTTCGAGGGTTTTTGCCAGTAGTTGACCGCGTGCGGCTACATCGCGCACGAACCAGTGGCGGGTCAGATTATCCACAAGCGGCCAGGCGGCAAGGGCGAATATGGCCAACACGATCGCCAATGGCATAATGAATCGTAAAGACTGGCGCGAGAATCGGGAGTGCATCAGGAATTCAGCCTTTTGTAGAATCCGGTAACTTGACAAGTTATTGATTCTACAGGAATTGCTCCAAGGAGCAAAAAAGCGTGCCAGGCGTTAAGCGGCCCGGCATTTATTTATGGCTGCTTTTGGGAGTTTCTGCCGTCACGGTATCACCCGGTCTGATGAGCGCGTTGGGGTTCAGGATGACGCGGTCATCTGTCGTCAGGCCGGAGAGGATTTCCACAACAGTACTGGTGTAACGGCCTGTCGCCACCTGGCGGACGGCAACACGGTTTTGCTTGTCAACTGTCATGACGGTTGATTTGCCTTCGCGCATAAGGATGGTGTTATCAGGAACGGTGAGGGTAGTCGCGTTTTTTTGCGGGGGCGATTCGTATTTCACCGGAAAGGCCGGAAGGGAGCTTGCCGTCCCGGTTATCCAGGAGAAATTCCATGCGCATGGATCCGAGTTTCGGGTCCACTTCGTGAGAGGAACGGTCATAGACGAGTTCGAAGGTTTTTCCGGGTATCTCGGTCAGGACAAATTGCGCGGAGCCATTGGTGTCTATGGCATAGATCTGGGTTTGCGGCACATCTGCGATAACACGCAACGTATCGTCCCGCACAATGCGGAAAAGCGGGCGCGCGTGCGTGGAATCGTCGCTGCCGACCCGGTCTCCACGGTCAATATTACGCACGGTGATGCGTCCATTAAAAGGGGCAATGATGCGGGTGTAGCCGTATTCGCTCTGCAGTTGATCCAGCCGTGCTTTCAAAGTCGCCAGAGTGGCAATAGCGACATGATTGTCAGAGGTGCGTTCATCAAATTCCGAGCGGGAAACGCCGCCGATGTCTTTCAGGGCTTCGGCTCGCTTCAATTGCTGTTTGGCGAGAACGGCTACCGCTTCCTGGCGTTTGATGTCTGCCTTGACCTGCTTGATGCCTTCTTCCAGTTCCGGGGAGGAGAGACGGGCGAGTAATTGACCGGCCTTGACGGTATCTCCTATATCCACAAGACGTTCTTCAACAAAGCCGTCGGCGCGGGCAAAAATTTCGGCCTCTTCGATGGGTTTAACCCGGACGTTGTAAACGAAAGGGGCTGTCCGCGTCGCGGATTGAGGATGGATCACCATGACGCGTTGCGGGGTATGGGCCGGTTTGGATTGCGCGGCGGCCTGGACATTGTTTTTGGCATAAAGAAAATAGCCCAGCCAGCCAGCGGCAATCATAATGCCGAGGCATAGTACTAAAAGCACGGCTTTTCTCAAGGAGCTCATGCGGGCGTCTCCAGTTTATTGTCGGCTTCCGGGCGGCGGACATGCCGCATCACGATACCAAACAGCGTGGGTACCAGTATAAGCGAAGCGAGTGTGCCAAGCAGCAATCCGCCGATGATGGCACGGGCAAGCGGGGCATTTTGCTCTCCGCCTTCACCGAGGCTCAGCGCCATGGGAACCACGCCTATGATCATGGTGATCGCCGTCATCAATACCGGACGCAGGCGGGTCATGACGGCGCTTCTTGCGGCTCTTACCGCATCCATGCCGGTCAGCCACTGGTCACGGGCAAAAGTCGTTACCAGCACACTGTTGGCGGTGGAAACGCCCATCACCATGATAAAGCCCATGAGTGCCGGAACAGACAGGGTGGTATGGGTTGCCGCCAGCATGAATGCCGCGCCGGATATCGCAACAGGTGCGCCTGACAGGGCAATGACCGGCAAAATCCAGGAGGCGAAGTTGAACAGCATGATGATGTAAATGAAGAAGATGGCAAGCGCGAAACCGAAGAACAGGTCGCCATAGGCGTGCATCATGGAATCAGCCTGTCCCATAATGTTGATGGTGTTGCCGGGTTTCAGACGGGGCCGGAGTTTGGCAATAGCATTATCCGCCGCTTTATAAATCGAGCCGATATCCGTATTTTCAGTATTGACGAGCACATTCACTATCGGCAACAGCATGACGCGTCCCACAGAAGCGGGTACCAGACGTGGTGTAACCGATGCGATGGCGGAAAGCGGTACAGTGCCGCCTTCCGCCTCGGAAGCGGGTACCCTGAGATTCATGAGCTTATCAATGGACTCCATATTCTGGATGGGCGCCTGAACCTGTATGGTGTAGGAATAGCCGTTCTTTGGGTCAGTCCAGTAGTTCTCGGAAACAGAACTGGCTGTGCCGAGCGCGGAAAGCAGCACATTCTGGGCTTCATTCATTTTGACGCCAAGTTTGAGCGCGCGGACGCGATCAATAGCGACAAAGTACTCCGGTTGGTCAAATACCTGCTGGATGCCGACATCCACAGCACCCTTGACATTTTTCATGGTATCAACGAGTTCGGTGGCGAGAATACGGTTGCCGCTCACATCCCGTCCGGCGAAACGGATATCCAGCGCGGTGGGTGTGGGTCCCGCTAGGGTAAGGTTTGTTGAGTCGGCCGGTTGGGCAAACATGACCACATCGGGGAATTTTTCACGCAACATGGCGCGAATGGCTTTTTCATATTCGATGGTGGAGTGGTGACGTCCGGCAAGCTGGATCTGGAGTTCACCGTCATAGCTGCCAACAGCGTAACTGTCCACCAGACGCAGATTGCCTGACTCCGGAACACCGAGGTTCTCCAGGACGTAATCCATCTCATCAGCGGGAATGATGCGACGAATCTCGCGCTGTATATCTGCATAGATCTCACCGGTTTTTTCAATGCGGTAACCAGGCTTCGCGCGGATATAAAAGCGCATAAGGCCCGCATCGGTTCGCGGGAAGAAGTCGCGTCCCAGTGTCATCAGGGTAAAGACGCCGCCCGCGAAAACAAGGGCCATACCGATAACGGCGAGAAAACCTGCCCGCTGAAGATGGAGCAGGAATTTGCCGGTGAAAGCCTGGATGGCGGACAGGAGCCTGTCAACATGGTGATGTATGCTGCCCAGTCGGCTGTGTTCCGTCTTGTCCAGAGCGGCGGGTTTCATGAGCAGCATGGCAAGTACCGGAACCACGGTGCGGGACAGCACATACGAGGTTGTCAGGGAGGCGATAACGACAATTGCCATAGGGCGGAAAATAAAACCGGATACTCCTGTCAACAGGAAAATAGGCGAAAAGACGAGGCAGGTGGAAATGGTAGAAATAAATTCGGGGAAAGCGACTTCACTGGCGCTTTGCAGCGCGGCTTCACGTGGTTCCAGGCCATGATGGATATGACGGGTAATGTTTTCGATTTCAACGAGCGCGTTGTCAACCAGAATACCTATAGCCAGCGCCAGCCCGCCCAGGCTGACCAGATTCAGTGTGTTGCCGGTGAGACGGAGCATGGCCAGCGCGGACAGGAGTGAGAGCGGGATGGAGGTCAGCACGATCAGGGTGGCGCGCCAGGAGCCGAGGAAGAACATAACGATCAGTGCGACCAGCGAGGCGACTACCAGGATTTCACTTTCAATATGGCGCAGCG
>JAISIS010000032.1 GCA_031261905.1 Burkholderiaceae bacterium | reverse complement strand
CGTTAGCCGTGTGGCCGAAAGGAAAACACCTGCGGAAAAGGCAGGGGAGCGGGCGGTGCTGGAAGCCTCCGGCGGCGTCAACAAGGAAACCGTGCGCCAGATTGCGGAAAGCGGAGTTGACCGCATTTCCATTGGCGACCTTACCAAAAGCGTCCGCGCGGTGGATTATTCCATGCGCGTCCTTTCATGAAAACAGGCCGATGAGATTGCACCATGTCCGTTAGCGTGCAAAGCGGGGATTTTGACGTATCCGAAGAGTTGGCGCGCTTGAGGGCGGGCAATGCCCGCGTGGGCGCGGTAGTCAGCTTTGTCGGGACAGTGCGCGACCTCAGCGAGGGTGAAGATGTATCCCTGATGGAGCTGGAGCATTACCCCGGCATGACGGAAAAGGCGCTTGCCGCCATCATCGCCGAGGCAAAGGCGCGCTGGCCGCTGCTTGGGGTGCGAGTCATCCATCGCGTGGGGCCGCTAAAACCGGCTGACCAGATCGTGCTGGTTGCCGTGGCGGCAGCCCATCGCCGGGAAGCCTTCCTGGCCTGTGAATACATCATGGATTACCTGAAAACCGAAGCGCCATTCTGGAAAAAGGAAACCCTGCCATCCGGCGCGCGCTGGACAGAGGCGAAAGATTCGGATAACGCGGCAGCGGAAAGATGGCGGGAGCCTGCCGATACGAAGGAGGGGGCATGAACTGGCTGGCAGTCGGCCTGGGGGCGGCGCTTGGCGCCTGGCTGAGATGGGGCTTTGGCGTAATGCTGAATGCCGTACACAGCTATTTGCCGCTGGGGACCGTGCTGGCCAACTGGCTTGGCGGCTTCCTGATCGGCATTGCCGTTGCCTTCTTCAATTACACCACCGTCCTTAATCCTGCCTGGCGGCTCTTTGTAATCACCGGGTTCCTGGGCGGACTGACCACCTTCTCCACCTTCTCCTCCGAGTCTTTCGCCATGCTGCAGCACGGCGAATACCTCTGGGCGCTGGGCCACACGGTACTCCACCTTGTCGGCTCCATCCTCTTCTGCGCAGCCGGCTTCGCCTGCTACCGGGCGATAGCTACGTAATCCACTCATTCCATCCTGTGTGCCAGGAATGGAAATGTCTTGAGTAAAGACATAATAATGCGTACTATAGTAGGCGTTATACTGTTGTATGACTGCGATAGTGAACATTATAATGAGGGTAAAAAGATGGCTGAGAAATTAAGCCTTCCGATTCCTGTGCAAAGGGCCTTGCGCAAGCTGGGGCAGGATATCAGCGATGCGCGCCGCCGTCGCCGTATCCAGATGTCACTGATGGCCGAGCGGGCAGGGATGTCGCGAACTACATTATCCAAAATCGATAAAGGTGACCCAACCGTTTCACTTGGCGGCTATGCCTGCGTGTTGTTTGTGCTGGGCATGACGGCACGATTGCAGGATCTGGCCGATGCCACACATGATCTGACAGGGCGTGAACTGGCGGATGAGGCTTTGCCAAAACGGATTTATCTATCGCGCGCATCAGGAAAGGATAAGTCATGAGCAGTAAAGCGGTTATTGTTTACATTGCGCTTGGTGATGCCAATTACCCGGTTGAAGTTGCGTGAAAGCATGGAAATGACGCTTGCCGAATAGGCGAGGCGTGAGGTTTGACCTTGTTCCCATTAAGAGATAATATGCATCATAAATAATGCGTTATCTTACTTTAAGTCACTTTTAAGAGTCATGAAAGTTAACCAGACAGCTGCGCTTCCGCCTGCTTTGCTCCAGCAGACTGCCTTGCTGGGCGAGGCGTTGACGCGCCTGCGCCATGCCAGGCGGATGAAGCAATCAGAAGCCGCGCTGCGTTCCGGTATTTCAAGGGCAACTGCGCAACGTCTGGAAAAAGGCGATCCGGGCGTATCACTGGGCGTTGCAATCCGTTATCTGGATGCCATCGCACCGGGAATGACATTGCTGAAACTGCTGTCGGGCGATGATCCCTCCCTGATTGCGCTCAATGCCCGCCTTCCAGGCAAACGGGTGCGCGGCCTCACACCGACAGAACTGAAAGAACTGGATTTCTGATGGTCACCGCATCTACACGCACGCTTTTCGTATTTGCACACATCAACGGTGGGTTTGTGCCTGCGGGCCAATTGGGAATGACAGAGCAGGGCATCCAACTGCTGGCCTCTGAATTTGCTTATGGGCAGCGTTACCTGGATCGTGCGGAAGCATTTGAAATTGATCCTGTCGGGTTGAGCCTGCGTGACAAGGATGCTGTTCGCGCGCGGCTTTTGGCGCCGCCAAACGGATTGCCTTTCTTCGGCGGCATACGGGATGCCGCGCCTGACGCCTGGGGGCGGCGCGTGATTGAAGCGCGCCTGAAAACGCCTGCCAACAGTTTGCCGGAATCCACCTATCTGCTTGAGGCGGGCGGGGAGCGCATGGGTGCGCTGGATGTGCGCGAATCCCTGACAGCGCCTGTCCGTGCATCGCGCGGCTCCATCCATTCGCTCACTTACCTGATGGAAGCGGCGGAGCGCATAGAGGCAGGGCTTGATATTCCCGAACATCTGGCGGCGATCTTTGCAACAGGCAGCGGCATGGGCGGCATGAGGCCAAAGGTGAGCGTGCGGGATGACAGCGGGCGCTTGTGGCTGGCCAAATTCGCCAGCCGCCATGACCACCTGCTGGATGTGCCGATGATTGAGTGCGCCACCCTGAAGCTGGCGCAACTGGCGGGATTCTCCGTTCCTGATACCCGTTTAATCCAGGTAAGGGACAGCAATGTATTGTTGATCAGCCGCTTTGATCGGGCATGGCAAGCTGCTGAAAAGCCTGTGGAGATGCGGTTGCCAATGGTAAGCGCGCTGACGATGCTGGCTTGTGATGAAATGGATTCCCCCAATAAAAGCTATGCCGATATAGTGGATGCCATGAGGCGTTACAATGCGGCGGCGCATATTAAAGCTGACATAGAAGAGCTGTACGGCAGGATGATATTCAATATCCTGGTGAGCAATGACGATGACCATCTGCGCAACCACGCCTTTATCCGGGACGCATCCCTGCGCGATTGGCGTTTAAGCCCGTTATACGATGTTGTACCCAGGGCATCGCTGGCAAGCGAGCGATACCTGCATCTTGGTGTTGGCGTCAACGGCAGGCTTGCCAATCTGGATAATGCCTACACTGCCAAAGAGCGTTTTGGCCTTTCCGGCCCGGATGCGTTGCGCATCATGGGCAACATCTGGAAGGTTGTCCGTCAATGGAAATCCCATTTTGAATCATTCGGAGTGCCGACAGGGCAAATTAACCGTATTGCGCCAGCCTTCCGGCATATCAACGACATAAGCGGCGCTGAATTGCGAAAGCAACTGAAGAAGCTGTGATTTATCGCAAGAAATGCTTCAGATTTTCCTTCATAATATTTGCCATGTTGTTGAATATCACCATGATGAAAGAAGCAACCAATGAAAACCATAGCCCAATTGCCTGTTCAGCACGATGAGGAAGCCGGGGAGGGTATCCTTTCCGGTAAGCCACTCTCATGGGACGATTTCTTTGTGCTGGCGGATCAAAAGCAGGCCGATAGCTTTGAAGTACAGCGGGATGAGCGCGTTGCGGAGGAAAGGAATCTCTTTTGAACATACAGCGCTATATGCTGGATACCTGTACGGCCAGCTATGTGATTAACGGAAAATATGGCTATTTTTAATAGATGAAAGGAAAAACCACATGAAAACGTTTTGCCAGTACGTTGCGCTGATGGCATTAATGGCTTTTTGCTGTCTGTCCCATGCTGAAGATTCGTATCAGAAAGCCACTTGCCAGCTTAACCCGCATCCATCCCTTAAAATTCCGGATGACATCAAAGGGAAATCTGTTTCCATAGAGGTCAAGGGAAAGGGTGCGGAAGCCTGTAGCGAGGCAAAAGAACAGGCGCGCGAAACACTGAAAGCAAAAATACCTGATGAATACCGGATGGCTGTCATTTGCTCGAAGACTTGCCAGGCTATCCGTTATTGATGGGATAATAAAGCAGCGTAATAAAAATTTCCGTTGTAGATATTGTGGAAGTGTTGACTGGAACATCACATTCCC
>JAISIS010000136.1 GCA_031261905.1 Burkholderiaceae bacterium | reverse complement strand
GCCACTGCGGGGAGTTGTCCGTTTCTGAAACGCAAGGAGATGCTTTCCAGCATCTGGCGGGCTGGCGCGGTGCGATCCGGAATGTGATCAGCCTTGCTGTCAGCTTCGTTGATAAGCCGGGCACAATAAGCGGCGACATCCCGTTCGTTCCATTCGATGATGGCCTCATTCGTCTTTTCACGCATGAATGCCCCGGCAAATGAAAACCAGTCCTCGCGGGAAAACTTTTCGCGTGCCAGCGGTAAAAGCTCATCTTCTTCCCCATTCAGCATCAACAGTATCGTCTGGCAATAGCGCTCAATGTAGGTACCCAGTTTGGCGCGGATGTCTATCCCCTCTTTCACCGAACGATACAGACACAGGCAAATGGCGCCGTGCTGATGTGTGGCGGACTGATGAAGCGCATCACGATCCACCATCAGAGAGGCACTTTCCGGGAGCTTTTGCCGCATACCTGGCAGGAAAGCAGTTTCAATGCGCCGTGAGCAGCATTGGGAGCGCAAACGGCAGGCAAGCCGAAGCAGCTTTTCCGCAAGCTCTTTCGGGGAGCCGGTACGGGCGCACAAATCCCCTGCCTGGCTTTTCAGAAGCGCCAGATCTTCTCTCAGGCGATCATTCTCCAGTTGCATGGCAACTTGCACATAGGTGCTTGACAACATATTCCACCCCCGATTCCGGCCATATTTTCATGAAACACTGTGGGTAAAACATCCCGCAAAACGGCAAACTAGCGCTTGTTTTATATTTATTACGGCAAAATATATTATTCTTCAAGGGCTAACATACAATTATTGATGTGTTTTTACATTTGTTACATCTGCTATCATTTATGCAGAGGAATCCTTTCTTGCGTGGGGAGTGGGAATATGAATGAAACCTTGCAGGCAATCCGGCAACGCCGTTCCATCAGAAAATTTCAGGATACGCCCATACCGGATGAATCGAGAGACGCCATTATTGAGGCGGGCAGGCTTGCTCCATCCGCCATGAACCGGCAGGAAAGGCACTTCACCATCGTGCAGTCGCAATCCCTGCTGGCTGATCTGAACCGCGAATCCAAGGCGATTGCCGCCACTTCCAGAAACCGTCACATCAGCCTGATGGCGCAAAGCGAGAATTACAACATCTTCCACCATGCGCCGCTGGTGATTGTCGTCTCGGGGCCTGATCGTCCGATGGTTGAATCCGATTGCGCCGCCGCCATCCAGAATATGCTGATCGCGGCCCAGTCCCTGGGATATGGCAGTTGCTGGGTAAACTTTGCGCTATTCCCCTTCAATGGCCCCAAAGGCGGGGAATTCCTGCAAAGGCTCGGTATCCCCGAAGGATACCGTCCTTATGGCTCCCTTGTTGTTGGCGTCAGGGAAGATGGCCCGACCGGCGAGCGCGTGATACGGGGCAATACCGTCAACACCATCCCGGAAGACGCCGCATAATACCCGGCGCCTCTCCGCACGCCGGCAAATCATCCGCAGGAGCCGATAGCTCCACAGGCCATGCAGAAATCGCAACCATCCTTGCGGACAACAGCAGTATTGCCGCATTCCGTGCAATACTTGCCGTTGACAAACAGCGCCTGCGGACGGGTTGATACATGCCGTACCGGCTCATCTGCCACCACGCCAAGCGGCCTGACCGGATGACCATCCGGCGTGAGGATGCCCAGCATCACGTAACGATGAATCACCAGTTGGGCAATATAGGCCGCCGTTGAGGGGAAGCTGGCCTGCCTGTCGCTGCCCGGCACGCGCGCCAGGAAATCTCCTCTGGGTTCCGCGTAATTCAGCAGCTTGCGCAATTTCATGCCGATCCATGCCGGATCAATCACACGCATATCCACGGAAAGGAGCTTGCACAGCGCGTCAATCGCGTGAGGATGCGCACCGGTCAGCCCCATACTGTAGGGCCTTCTTGTTCCGTCCGGCATTTGCAGTTCCTTGACCATAAGCACGAAATCATCGCCGGTGGAAGGATTCTGCACATCGGCCACCCAGGCCAGCGTACCGTCCGTTCCCGTCTTGGGTTCGTTGGGCACAAACAGGGCGTTCATCACCGGTCTGGGATCCCCTTTCTGATAGCTCAGCGCGCCAAGCTGGTTGTATCGCCATATAAGAAGCCGCGCAAAGGCAGCCGTTGCGCTGGGGACCTGCACCAGTTCACCGTTTGGCGGCATAGGCATCTCGAACGGATCGCCCTTGGCCCTGGCCAGCATGGAGAAGCGGCTTTCCAGCCAAGCCCTGTCATTGGCCCGCATATCGGTGGACAGCATCTTGGCTATGGCATCAAGGCCGCGCGGCGTCTGGCCTCCCAGCACCCACACCTCAAAGGGGATACCATCCTTATCGGAAATCGCAATGGCAAATTCGCCCTGCGGACTTTGAATCTGCTCGCTGACCCAGGCGGCAGCCCCGGTCGGCAACATCGGACGCGAAGGCCAGCGAAGCGAGGCAAGCGGCGCCGAAGTAATCACATCCGTAAGCACCAGACGCTTGTCCTGCCCGGACAAAACCGCCTGCGCCTGCGGCAACCCGATTTGCGCGGCAGCAACTGGCGCTTCAGTCGGCACGGAAAGGATAGCCGCACGGACGCTGTTGGGGCGATACGTGGTAATGCCTTTCAGGCCCTTCTTCCATGCCTCGAGATACAGATTCTTGAAATCCTCATACGGATATTCTTCCGCCACATTGACCGTTTTGGAAATGGCCGCATCCACATAAGGCGCAACTTCAGCCACCATCAGCATATGATCAATAGCCGAAATATCCAGCGCTGAAACAAAGGATTCCGGCAGTGTAGCCACATCATTGCCCAGGGCGCGGTACACGCGGTAAGCGTGGTCTTCCACCACATAATTCTTCTTCGAGCCGTCAGGCATACGTTTTACCCGGTTGTAATACCAGGAGAATGCCGGTTCAATGCCGTTTGAGGCATTATCGGCAAAGGCCAGCGAGATGGTGCCTGTGGGCGCGATGGAAGTCAGGTGCGAATTGCGGATGCCATGCTTGCGGATATCACCCTTGATTTCATCAGGCAAACGCGAAACAAAACCACTATCCAGATATTTGTCCACATCCAGCATCGGGAAAGCGCCCCGCTCCCTGGCAAGCTCGACCGATGCCGAGTACGCGGCATCACGCATGGCTCTTGCAATCTCCGCCGCCAGTTCCCGGCCCCTTGCCGAATCATAGCGGATACCCAGCATGATCAGCGCATCACCCAGCCCGGTAAAACCCAGCCCTATCCGCCGCTTGGCTTCGGCTTCGCTGGCCTGCTCCTTCAGCGGCCATTTGGTCGCCGTCAGCACATTGTCCAGCATCCGCACGGCCACCCTGGTCACCCGCGACAGCAACGCAAAATCGAAGAGCGGCTGCGTGGAAAACGGCGCCAGTACGTAAGATGTCAGGTTAAGGCTGCCCAGGCAGCAGCAACCAAAGTCAGGCAGTGGTTGCTCGCCGCAGGGATTGGTGGATTCCACCACTTCGCAGTAAGCCAGGTTATTCTCGCGGTTGATGCGGTCCAGATACAGCACGCCCGGCTCCGCCGCGTTGTAGGTGCTTTGCATCACAAGATCCCATATATCCGTTGCCTTGACCGTGCGATAAACCCATTTGCCGTCTTCACGCCGGTAAGCGCCTGCCGCTTTCAGTTCGTCATTCGGCTCCGCCTTGTGGACCAGCTCGAAATCTTCATCGGCCTCAACCGCTCTCATGAAAGCATCCGTTACCCCGACA
>JAISIS010000118.1 GCA_031261905.1 Burkholderiaceae bacterium | reverse complement strand
GATGCGGGTCAGCGGTCGGAATGATACAGGCATCAACTGCCTTTTCCAGCATGGCGCGGCGTAACAGGCTGATTCTTTGGGTAATAACCGTGTCTGATTCAGAATGCACTGACATTTTCCTCCCGGCGGCAATACAGTGATGAAACTTAGGCAGGAGTGCCGCAGGAAATACATCGCATCCTCACCGTGAAGTATCCATACTTTATACTATTATAGTATCCTGAATTTTCAAACCTGCCATTTTTCTTGTAAAGCACGCCTATGGACTCTCATAATGAACGCGCAAAAAAAATCCTGGCAAGCACTGAACAGATTTGCACGCCGGAACAGGTGCAGGCGGCTGTCGCCAAAATTGCAGCCGAACTGAATGACCGTTTCAATAATCTTGAACCCGGGTCATTCCCCCTTTTTCTGGGAGTCATGGGTGGTGCTGTCGTTTTTTCCGGGCAATTGCTGCCACACCTGACTTTTCCGCTGGAATTTGACTTTATTCATGTCTCGCGTTACGGGAACGAAGACCACGGCAGTGAAGTGATCTGGAAAGTGATTCCCAGGCAAAACGTCATGAACCGCGTGATTGTTGTGCTTGATGATATTCTGGACGAAGGCGAAACGCTGGCGCACGTGCAAAGGCGGCTGCTGGATATGGGCGCGGCCAAAGTACTGCTGGCGGTTTTTGCCGATAAGCAACTCGGCGCGAAAAAACCGGTCACGCCGGATCATATCGGCATGACCCTGCCCAACAAATTTGTTATCGGCTTCGGGATGGATATTGAAGGCTACTGGCGCAATCTTCCCGATATCCGGGCGCTGACGGTTGATCCGCTGGTGATATAAGAGAAGAGCTACGATCGCAAAACCCGCTGTCAGGCTGACGGGCGCAGGCGCTGTATTACGCCATCCAGCACATCCAGGTTGGCAAAATCAATCAGCATCTGCCCGCGGCCCCTGGCGTTGACGCGAAAGGAAACCCGCGTTGCCAGCAAATCCGACAACTCTTCTTCAAGATGCACAATATCGGCGGCTTTTGTCTTTTCTCTTTTCCTGTCAAACGCAGGTTTTTCCGATAGCTCCCGGGAAACCAGCTTTTCGGTTTCGCGCACCGACAGCCTTTTTTCAACAACCTGGTTCGCCAGCATTATCTGGATAGCTCCCTCCGCCGCCAGCAGGGCGCGAGCGTGTCCCATATCAATATCGCCGGCTTTCAGCATAACCTGAACAGGCGTGGCCAGATTCAAAAGACGCAGCAGATTCGTCACCGCGCTGCGTGACCGTCCTACCCGGTCAGCCGCCTGTTCATGCGTATAGGCGAACTCCGTAATAAGGCGATGAATCCCCTGGGCTTCTTCCAGAGGGTTCAGATCTTCACGCTGCAGGTTTTCAATCAGCGCGATGACGGCGGCGCCCTGGTCATCCACTTCCAGTATCCGTACCGGCACATGATCAAGGCCAGCCTGCTGCGCGGCGCGATAGCGTCTTTCGCCCGCTATAATCTCGTAACGCCCGACTCCGTCCTTTTGTCCAATACGTCTGACAAGTAGCGGCTGCAGAACGCCCTGTTCGCGGATTGACTGTGCCAGTTCGTTCAATGCGCCTTCATCCATGCGCGAACGCGGCTGGTATTTTCCCGCCTGCAACAGGACTATCGGCAGGCTCGAAAGATCGTCCGCGCCACCCGTAAAATCCGGCGCGGCGCCCAGCAGGGCATCCAGGCCCCGGCCCAATCCTTTTTTCTTTTTATTTGTCATTTTCACCGCATCCGAAAAAACCTGGCTTGCCAAACACCGCGAAACCTAGCGGCGATCCAGCCAGGAAAGCATTTCATTGCCAAAATCAATATAGGCCTGCGCACCTTTTGACAAGGGATCAAAAGCAATACCTGGTATGCCATAGGAAGGCGCTTCCGCCAGACGCACATTACGCGGAATAACCGTCTTGAATACCTTGTCGCCAAAATGGCGCTCCAACTGGGCCGAAACATGCTGGGACAGGGTCGCGCGCTTGTCAAACATCACTCGCAACAGGCCGATTATCCGCAACTCCCGGTTCATGTTGGCGTGAACCAGCCTGATCGTATTGAGCAGATCCGCCAGCCCCTCCAGCGCGTAATATTCGCACTGCATCGGGATAATCACACCATCCGCCGCGCACAGCCCGTTAATGGTCAACATGGAAAGCGCGGGCGGACAATCTATCAGGATAAAGTCGTATTCGCCGTCAATTTGCCGCAGGGCTTCTTTCAGCCGATGCTCCCGGCGCTCCAGATCCACCATTTCAACTTCCGCGCCGGCCAGTTCCCTGTTTGAAGGAAGCACATCAAAGCCGCCGCTCCCGGAAAGCTGTTTTGCCGCAGCAACATCGCATTCCCCCAGCAGCAGCTCATAAACCGAATTGTCCAGATCGGCTTTTTGAATGCCGGCGCCCATAGTGGCATTGCCCTGCGGATCCAGATCAACCAGCAATACCTTTTGGTGCAGGCGGGCAAGAGCGGCCGCAAGATTAACCGTTGTTGTGGTTTTGCCTACCCCACCTTTTTGATTTGCTATACAGAAAATCCGGGCCATAGTTTGTTGTCCAGCGGTTATAAGAACAGGTTCAACAGCTTGCTTTCCGTCAGGCGGCCTGTTTTTTCAGGATGAGCAAATGTCGCTCGGCATCCAGGAACGGGACTTTTAATGGTACAACAGCCTTCACTTTCAATCCAGCGGGAAGGGCCTGTATTTCTTCTTTTGGCACCATCCCTTTCATGGCGTAAAAACATCCTCCTTCTGCCAGAAGATGGCCGGAAAGCTCCACAAACAGGGATAAATCCGAAAAGGCGCGGGAAATAATGGCGTCAAATTTGCCCGTGGCGCGCAACTTTTCCACCCTGCCGGTATATACCATCACATTTTTCAACCGCAATTCGGCCTTCACCTGGGAAAGGAAAGCCGTTTTTTTCTGGACGGCATCAATCAGCGAAACCTGCATCTCCGGATACAGAATGGCCAGCACGATCCCCGGCAAACCCGCGCCGGAACCTACATCCAGCACATGCCTTGCCTCTTTCAGCGTGGGAGCAACCGCCAGCGAATCCAGTACATGATGCGTCATCATCTCTTCAGGCGTACGGATCGCCGTCAGGTTGTAAACCGTGTTCCAGCGGGAGAGCAGGGTTAAATATGAGAGAAATTGCCTGATTTGTAATTCGTCCGGCGCAACGCCAATGGCCTGACTTCCCTTTACAAGCATTGATTCCAGATGCGCGAAATCAAAAAAGGGCTTTTCCAGCATCATTTTATTTACCGTATTCATACTTCAACTTCCGCTTCAGTAAAATCAACCAGTCCTCGTTTTTTCAGATAAATCAGCAACAGGGAAATCGCCGCCGGAGTGACGCCGGAAATCCTGGAAGCCTGTCCGAGTGTTTCAGGCCGGTGCTGCGCAAGCTTCTGCCGCACTTCCATGGACAGTGCGCCGACTTCCGCATATGGCATATCATCCGGCAGGCGCAGGTTCTCATAATATCGCTGTCGCCTTATCTCGCGCAATTGCCTTTCTATATACCCGGCATACTTGATCTGAATCTCGATTTGTTCCCTGACTTCTTTTTCCAGTTCATCTTCGGGCTGCCAGGTTTTTCCTTCCCGCGATGTCAGGCTCATCAGCGACTCGTAATCCACATCCGGGCGGCGCAATAAATCTGCCAGTGAATATTCTCTTTCTATCGCTTTGCCGATGACGCGCGCGGCCTCATGTTGATCCAGCGCGTGTGGATGAACCCATGTGGATTTCATGCGTTCTATCTCGCGATCAATCCGGTCGCGTTTTTTCGCAAACATTTCCCAGTGCTCGCTGCTGATACAACCCAGCTTCCAGGCCGTTTCCGTCAGGCGGATATCCGCATTGTCTTCCCGCAAACTCAGGCGATATTCCGCACGACTGGTAAACATGCGATAAGGCTCCTGCACTCCCTGTGTCACCAGATCATCCGCCATGACGCCTATATACGCCTCATTTCTTCCAGGCGTCCAGGCATCCAGACCATCCACCTGCCGGGCCGCGTTGATTCCGGCCAGCAATCCCTGCGCGGCAGCTTCCTCATAACCCGTTGTCCCGTTAATCTGACCAGCGAAAAAAAGCCCGTCAATCTGTTTGGTTTCCAGTGACGCCTTCAGGTTTCTCGGGTCAAAGTAATCATATTCAATCGCATATCCCGGACGGAGAATATGTGCTTTTTCCATTCCCTGCATTGAACGCACAATATCAATCTGCATATCAAAAGGAAGGCTGGTTGAAATACCGTTTGGATAATATTCCCTCGTATGCAAGCCTTCCGGCTCCAGAAAAATCTGATGCGAGCTTTTATCAGAAAAGCGATGAATCTTATCTTCAATAGAAGGACAATATCGTGGGCCAACGCCTTCAATCATTCCTGTAAAGAGCGGGCTTCTGTCCAGCCCGGCGCGAATAATCTCATGCGTTTCGGTGTTTGTATGCGTAATCCAGCACGGCAATTGTGCCGGATGCATCGCTGCATTCCCTCTGAAAGAAAAAACCGGAAGCGGATTAATATCCCCATCCTGCCGTTCCATTACATCAAAATTAATGGTATCCCCATCAATTCTGGGCGGAGTCCCTGTTTTCAATCTCCCCTGAGCCAAACCCATATCGCGCAAACGGTACGCCAGTGCAACAGAAGGCGCATCTCCCGCTCGTCCACCAGGGTGAGCGTGCATCCCGATATAAATCTTCCCATCCAAAAAGGTACCAACTGTCAAAATTACAGTTTTACCCTTAAAACGAACACCTCCCTCAGTAACAACACCCGTTACCCGGTTATTCCCAACAAGCAAGTCGTCCACCTGCTGCTGAAACAAAAACAGATTTTCCTGATTTTCCAGGCGATAACGGATCGCCTGACGGTAAAGATTCCGATCAATTTGAGCACGCGTTGCCCGGACAGCAGGCCCTTTTGAAGAATTCAAAATCCGGAACTGAATACCCGCCTCATCCGAAGCCAGCGCAATGGCGCCTCCCATTGCATCCACTTCTTTAACAAGATGCCCCTTACCAATTCCACCCACCGAAGGATTACAGGAAAGCTGCCCCAACGTTTCAAAACTATGCGTCACCAGCAAAGTCTGCTTACCCATACGGGCAGCCGCCAGCGCCGCTTCCGTACCAGCATGTCCTCCACCAACAACAATTACATCAAACTTCTCAGGAAAAAACATTATCAACCAACCTGACATGTTTCACGTGGAACTTTTGTTTCACGTGAAACATTCCTTTTTAAGCGTAATGGTAATTTTGAACACAAACAACAACCCCTGAGCGCTGAATCCATCCTGAATGCTTTTTGTTTCAGGAATGGGGTAGTGGTTTGAAAAATAAAATGTATTTTATATTAAAACCTGCATCACACAAAAACTACCTTTGTGTTGTTATTGTACAATAGTACAATATATTAATGTTGTATTTTTAATAACATTTAATCCTGTGGAAAACTCTATTAATAAGGCCTTGGCTTTTTGGGTATAAGTCCCGTTTTTCTTCGTTCCCTGATTGTTATTCTACTTTGCCCAGAAGCTTCCCACCAAGTTAATAATTACATAACTTGTTGATTTTAAATTAAATTAATGAGTTATACACAAAAACATAGCCCTTTCATTACTACTATTTTTATATATAACCTTAATCAAAAAAACAGATGCATCGCTTCAAAACCGGTCGTTTTCAATCCGGACTCTGCTAAAATCTTATACCCGGACAAAATTTCTCCAGTATTTTTCTTAGGATACAAAACATGAACTCGCAAGAACAGCGGAAAGAGCAACTCAAGCGAAATGCACTGGCTTTTCATCAGGACCCCATTCCCGGAAAAATCAGTGTTGAACCCTCAAAACAGGTAAATGACCAGAACGATCTGGCGTTGGCATACACGCCTGGCGTTGCTGCCGCCTGCGAGGAAATACATCAGAATCCCGCGACAGCCTACCGTTACACGACAAAGGGGAACCTGGTTGCTGTTATATCGAATGGTACCGCCGTTCTGGGACTGGGTAATATTGGCGCGCTGGCGTCCAAACCGGTGATGGAAGGGAAGGGTGTCCTGTTCAAGAAATTTGCCGGGATTAATGTGTTTGACCTGGAAGTGGATGAACTTGATCCCGATAAATTTTGCGACATCGTGGCTTCGCTGGAGCCGACATTCGGGGGCATCAACCTGGAAGATATCCGTGCGCCGGAATGTTTTTATATTGAGCGCAAGTTGCGCGAACGAATGAATATTCCGGTTTTCCATGATGATCAGCATGGTACGGCAATTGTGGTGGGTGCGGCAGTCCTGAATGCCCTGAAAATGGTCGGGAAAAATATCACCACAAGCAAGCTGGTGGTTTCCGGTGCAGGCGCAGGCGCCTTGGGATGCTTGGAATTACTGGTTGATCTCGGTTTTCCTCTCAAAAATATCTGGGTAACGGATATTGAGGGGGTTGTTTACAAAGGCCGTAAAGAGCTGATGGACCCTGACAAGGAAATTTATGCCCAGGATACCCCGCATCGTACCCTGATGGATGTTATTCCGGGTGCAGACGTATTTTTGGGTTTGTCGGCAGCTAATGTACTGAAACCCGATATGTTGAAAAAAATGTCGGACAGGCCAATCGTGCTTGCGATGGCCAACCCGATACCGGAAATTCTTCCCGAGCTTGCAAAGGAAACCCGTTCCGATGTAATCATGGCGACAGGCCGCTCAGATTATCCGAACCAAGTGAACAACTCATTGTGTTTCCCCTATATTTTCCGTGGCGCGCTGGATTGCAGGGCAACCACCATTAACCGGCCGATGGAACTGGCCGCAATGCGGGCGCTTGCTGCACTGGCCGAAGAAAAAACCTCGCC
>JAISIS010000108.1 GCA_031261905.1 Burkholderiaceae bacterium | reverse complement strand
AGGAAGCCTACGAAATGCTTTCCGATGAGGAAAAGCGCGCGGCCTATGACCGCTTTGGTCACGCCGGGGTTGATCCCAATATGAACATGGGCGGCGGCTTCCGTGGGGGCGCGACCGGTGCGGGCGGTTTTGCCGATGCGTTTGGCGACATCTTTGGCGATATTTTCGGGGCGGGCAGGCAACAGCGCGGCGGGCCGCAGATGTACCGTGGCGCGGATTTGCGCTACAACCTGGACATTACCTTGGAAGAAGCGGCCAGTGGCGCCAACAAGACCATCCGCGTTCCCTCATGGGATGAATGCGATACCTGCCACGGCTCCGGCGCAAAACCCGGCACCACGCCCGAAACATGCAAAACCTGTAACGGATCGGGCCAGGTACGGATGCAGCAGGGCTTTTTCAGCATCCAGCAAACCTGTCCCACCTGTAACGGTATGGGCAAGATCATCAAGGAACCCTGTACCGAGTGCCACGGCATTGGCCGGATCAAGCGCAACAAGACGCTGGAAGTAAAAATACCGGCGGGGATTGATGACGGCATGAGAATCCGCTCAGCGGGCAATGGCGAGCCGGGCACCAATGGCGGGCCACCAGGTGATTTGTATGTTGAAATACGCATCCGCCAGCATCCGGTATTCCAGCGCGAAGGTGATGACCTGCATTGTGAAGTGCCCATTTCATTCGCGCGCGCGGCGCTGGGCGGTGATATCGAAATACCTACGCTGGATGGCAAGGTTTCCTTCAATGTTCCTGAAGGAACGCAAACCGGCAGGATATTCCGCCTGCGCGGCAAGGGCATCAAGGGGGTGCGTTCCGGCCAGATGGGCGATCTTTTCTGCCATGTGACATTGGAAACCCCGGTAAAACTGACAGCCCGCCAAAAAGAACTGCTGACGGAATTCGACAAGCTGGTACAGGAAGGTGGCGAAAAGCACAGCCCACAGGGTAAAACCTGGAGTCAGCGGATGAAAGATTTCTTCGGTTCCTAAAGGGTGATACGGGCGTAGTGTCCGGGTTAGCCGCCACCAGAAAAATCATTTTGCCGCCATGCCTCAAACACCACCACGGCAACGCTGTTGGAAAGATTCAGGCTGCGGTTGTGCGGGCGCATGGGTAGCCGTATGCGCTTGTCAGGGGTGAATGAATCATGCAGCCATGCGGCCATGCCTTTCGTCTCGGAACCGAACACGAAGTAATCACCCGGCATAAAACGGCTTTTCGCAAAAGCCGTTTCGCCGTGCGTGGTAATCGCAAACATCCGCGCCATATCCGGCTGGTTTCTTTCGATGAAATCCGCCCAGTTTTCATACACTTTCATCGGCGAGAACTCATGATAATCCAGCCCGGCGCGCCGCATCTTCGCGTCATCCAGCGGGAAACCCAGCGGTTTGACCAGATGCAGTTGCGCGCCTGTATTGGCGCAGAGGCGGATCACATTACCCGTATTGGGCGGAATTTCCGGCTCAACCAGTACAACATGAAACATCATTTCCTCTCATGGCGTTAAAGCGGTGTTCGCGCGACAATCAGGCAACTGACGCTTGCCGCACCCGCTGCCTTTAGCATCCGCGCAAGCTCGCCGACCGTTTCGCCCGAAGTCAGCACATCATCAACCAGCGCGATATGCCGCCCTTTTACAGCGGGCAGACCGCCTTCGCTGATGGCGAACGCGCCCCGGATATTGCTGCGGCGCGCGCGCAGGGCAATTTCCGTTTGCGGTACAGTTTCCCGGATACGTTTGATCAGGCGCGGCATGAGCGCTATGCCAAGCTGGCGGGAAAGCGGCCTGGCTATTTCATGCGCCTGATTGAACCCGCGCGAAGCCAGGCGGCCCGGCGCGAGCGGAACCGGAACCAGCACATCAGGGCGCGTAAAGTCTGCGGGGTGCCGCTGCATTGCCGCTTGCAGCATCCGCGCAAACAGGGGGGCCAGCGCCAGTGCACCGCCGAATTTGAAAGCCAGCACCAGTTGATCAACAGGCGGCGTGTAATCCGTAACGGCAATAGTCTGATCAAATGCGGGCGGTTGCTTCAGGCAGCTACCGCAAATCAGGCTTTCGCCGCTTTCGGGGAGCGTGTGCGCGCACTGGCGGCAGCGTGGGAGGGCGGCGGCAAAATAACGGTTTTTGCAGTCAGGGCACAAACCTTCCACGCACACGGCATGGCACAGCGCGCAGCAGTGCGGTATGGATTGCATGAGTGCATCAAACAATCCGGAGGTTTTTTGCCAAAAAGTGGAAAGCATGTCCGGATACACTAAACTGTAGCCATTATCGCATTCTCCTTTGAAAAAACCATGACGTTTTTGCCGGAACACGCCTGTTTATTGCCCGGAACCATTGATCCCCTTGTGGTGCGCCAATGCTTTGCCAGACCGTCACGCCTGCGGGAATCGGCCTTCCTGCGCCGTGAAATCGCGGCCCGTATGCATGAGCGCCTGGCGATGATCAGGGCCGAGCCGTCACTGGTGCTGGATGCCGGATGTGGAGAAGGGGATGACCTTGCGGCGCTGCACCAGCGATTCCCCAGGGCGAAACTGCTGGGGCTGGATATTTCACACCCCATGCTGCTGGCGGCAAAAGGAGCAGAACCCGTTTGCGCGGATTTTGCCGCCCTGCCTTTTCCCGCAGACAGCTTCGGGATGTTGTGGTCCAATCTGGCATTGCACTGGCATCCGGAGCCGCGCCGTGCGCTTGCCGAATGGCGGCGCGTACTGGGTAACGATGGACTACTGCTCTTTACCTGCTTTGGCCCGGAAACGCTTGCCATCGTACGCGAAGCCTTCCGGCAGGCGGATGGGTATGCCCACATTCTGCCTTTTATGGAAATGCACGATCTGGGCGATGCACTGGTGGATGCCGGATTCCCTTCACCGGTGCTGGACAGGGAAATACTCACAGTCACCTATACCCGTGTGGAAAAACTCCTTGCGGATATCCGGGCCTTTGGCGGCAACGCCCTCATCGGCAGGCCGCGTGGCCTGATGGGCAAGGCGGCATACCGGCGGCTGACTGACTTTCTGGAAGCGCAAAAAGACGCGGGAGGCAATATCAGCCTCCCGTTTGAAATCATCTACGCCCACGCCTTCTGTACCGTGCGCCAGCCCGAAAAACCGCGCGAATCACCGCTGTTTTTCCATCCGGGATTCCGGTCGGCGCCCTGATTGTCACCGCTCTTCCGGATTGCCGCTGATTCTGGTCAGTTCCTCTCCCTCAAGCAGGTATGTCGGAATCTCGTAGCGTTTTGCAGCCTGATATTCCAGCCAGCATCCTTTTGCCGATTCCCATCCGGGCATCAGCACCAGAATATCGGCGTGCGACATTAACATCAGACTTTGTCCGACATAATCAAGCGTTTTGCCGCTTTCCGGCATATCAGGCAAACGGTGATCCAGTACTTCATAGCCCTTGCGCGTCAGGATGTCAGTAACCCGCTGTCGTTCCGAGCGGATTTGCAGGCCGGTTTTCCCGGCCATGGGTTGGGTGATAAGTGCTTTTTGCTTCATGCTTTTTCCAGTATGTCAGAAAGCTGACATACATATCATATACGGAAGCACAAGAGCAGGGAAGTGCATCCGGCGACCACCGGTTTGCGCAACATCGCTATCAAGGCCTTACTGGTAGGCGATGAGGGCGGTTTTCATTTTTTTCATGGCGGCGGCTTCGATCTGGCGGATGCGTTCGGCGGATACGCCAAATTCTTCCGCCAGCGTGTGCAGGGTCGCGGAGTGCTCATCACCGGCCAGCCAGCGCGCTTCAATGATGCGGCGGGAACGTGGGTCCAGTCGGGCCAGGGCTTCGCTCAAGCCTTCTGTCTGGAGCCGCTCGCTTTCGAGCGCTTCCAGTACCTTGGTGGGCTCGCCTGCATCCGAGGAAAGGTAGGATATAGGCGCGAAAGCGCTTTCATCATCGCTGTCCGCGGAAGGCTCCAGGGCGATGTCGTGACCATTCATGCGGGTTTCCATTTCCAGCACGTCTTCCCGCCGGACATTGAGCTTTTCAGCAAGGGAATCAATTTGTGCGCCGGTCATGGCTTCGCTGCCTTTTTTGTGGCTGCGCAGGTTGAAGAAGAGCTTGCGCTGGGCCTTTGTCGTGGCAACTTTGACCATGCGCCAGTTTTTCAGGATGTATTCGTGGATTTCCGCCTTGATCCAGTGAATGGCGTAGGAGACTAGGCGAACGCCCATTTCCGGGTCAAAGCGCTTGACGGCTTTCATCAGTCCGATGTTGCCTTCCTGGATGAGATCGGCATGAGGAAGCCCGTAACCGAGATAGCCGCGTGCAATGGATACCACCACGCGCAGGTGCGACATGACAAGTTCCTGGGCCGCGCCCAGGTCGTTATGATTACGGTAACGCAAGGCCAGTGAAGTTTCCTGCTCATGGGAGAGCATCGGCAGTCGGTTGACTTCCGCAATATAGGCTTCAATATTGCCTACCGGGCCGGTAATGGCGGATGTAAGGGAACGACTGGCGAGCGGCGCAAGGGCCGTTTGCGCGGATACTTTGGTCATGCTTCCCCCCCTGTTTTTTTATTGGCATGAATAAGATTTCTCTGCATGAGTATTATTTTAGCACTCTTTCGATGAGAGTGCTAACGGGGTGCGTGCCGTGTTGTAACGAGTTGTTGCGACATTTAGCATGAAAGGTGGCGCCTCGAAGGCTGGCTTAATGGGATGGAGTACAAGGCGCACGGCACGCAGCGACCAAAATGACCGTGTGTGGTCATTGCGGGAGCGAGTACCACGCAACGCAGTTAAACCAGCCTTTCAGGAGATGCGGCCAAGGTGGCGGTTTACGGAGAACAGCGCCCCGATCCATCCCAATGCGGCGCTGATGGCAAGCAGGGCGGCGGCGGTGTGCGGGAGGGGCGGCGAGAGGCGGAGATCGGTTGCGTACAGACGCGCAAGGTCGGCAATGACGCCATTCAGGGGATAGAGCGCCAGTACTACCAGACCAAGGGCGAGCGCGCCCGATACCAGTCCAAGCAGGATGCCGGTGTAGTAAAAGGGTCGCCGGATGTAGGCGCGGGTTGCGCCTACCATTCTTGTCAGCGTGATTTCGTCAATGCGTGTTAATACCTGGAGCCGGATGGTGTTGAAGATAACGGCGATGACGACAATACCCAGGCCAATACCCAGTATGAGTATGCACATACGCGCCACGCGAACCAGGGCGGCCAGGCGTTTGATCCAGGCGGAATCAATCTGGACTTTTTGTACCTGGGGCAGGGTTTCAAGCTGTTTTGCAAGGTGTTCAATATGCCGCGTAAAACGCGGATCGCCATCATTGCCCGCGATGCTGATCAGGTAGCCGTCCGGCAAGGGGTTTTTTCCCAGGGTCTTGATGATATTGGTCATATCGCCGCGTTGACGTTCCAGATTTTCCAGCGCTTTTTCCCGGGGGATGAAGGCGATTTTTGCGGGATTTTCATCAGAGCGCAGCATTTGCCGGATGGCTGTTTCCAGCGTCTGTGCTTCTTCGCGGGGAATGCTGTTTTTCAGGAAGACGCTGATTTCCGGTTCTACGGCCATCCGGCCTGTCAGGGTCTGGAGGTTTTCCAGCAGGGTAACGCCGGCAAAGGGCAGGGTAAGGGTAAGGGAAAGTACCAGGATATTGAAG
>JAISIS010000045.1 GCA_031261905.1 Burkholderiaceae bacterium | reverse complement strand
CCCTTGCAGCAGGGCGCACACCCTGTCGCCCATCGCAAAACCGCTGCCTTCCAGATCGCCTCCGGCAATCACGCCAGCCACTTCCAGGCCGGGGATCGCGGATGCGCCTGCCGGAGGATAATAGCGCCCCCGCCGCTGCAACACATCCGGCCGGTTGACTCCCGCCGCATGTACCTTGATGAGCACTTCTCCCTGACGAGGCACGGGAACCGGCGCATCCATCACTCTCAACTGGCCAGTATCGCCTGCTTCACCCGATTGTATGATTTCGATAGCTTTCATGAGGGTATGATAACGTAAAAAACCCTCCCGCAAGATTTGCCGGGAGGGTTTCCGTTATGCTTTGCCGCATAAGGGCGGCTGCATTGGCGATTATTCCGCCATTGCCGGTGCTTCTTCCTTCGCCGCCTTCATGGACAACTTGATGCGACCGCGATCATCCGTTTCAAGGACCTTGACGCGCACCTGCTGGCCTTCCTGCAGGTAATCCGTTACGGCATTCACGCGCTCGGACGCGATCTGGCTGATATGCAGGAGACCATCCCTGCCCGGCAGTATCTGGACAATCGCGCCGAAATCCAGCAATTTCAGCACGGTGCCGTCATAGGTCTTGCCTATTTCCACCGAAGCGGTCAGTTCCTCAATGCGCCGTTTGGCTTCCTGCCCTGCCGCCGCGTCAACCGAAGCGATAGTCACCACGCCATCATCGCTGATGTCAATCTGGGTGCCGGTTTCTTCCGTCAGCGCCCGGATTACCGCGCCGCCCTTGCCAATCACGTCACGAATTTTTTCCGGATTAATCTTGATCGTAATCAGGCGTGGCGCAAAACCGGAAAGCTCGGTCTTGAAAGCCGGCATGGCATCCTGCATCTTGCCCAGGATATGTATGCGGCCTTCCTTGGCCTGCGCCAGCGCCACCTGCATGATTTCCCTGGTAATGCCCTGGATCTTGATATCCATTTGCAGCGCGGTGATGCCGTCAGCCGTACCCGCCACCTTGAAATCCATGTCGCCCAGATGATCTTCATCACCCAGAATATCCGTCAGCACGGCAAATTTGCCGCCTTCCTTGATCAGGCCCATGGCAATGCCTGCCACATGCTTTTTGACCGGAACGCCTGCGTCCATCAGCGCCAGGCTGCCGCCGCAAACCGAAGCCATGGATGATGAACCGTTGGATTCCGTAATCTCGGAAACCAGGCGGATGGAATAGCTGAATTCATCCTGCGAAGGCAGTACGGCAGCCAGCCCGCGTTTCGCCAGGCGACCATGCCCTATTTCACGCCGTTTGGGCGAACCGACACGGCCTGTTTCACCCGTTGCAAACGGCGGCATGTTGTAGTGCATCATGAATGGGTCGCTGTATTCGCCCATCAGCGCGTCAATTTTCTGGTTATCACGGGCAGTGCCCAGTGTCGCCACAACCAGCGCCTGGGTTTCGCCACGGGTAAAGAGCGCGGAACCATGCGTTCTTGGCAATACACTGGTGCGGATGGTAATCGGACGCACGGTGCGGGTATCGCGGCCATCAATGCGCGGCTCGCCTTCCAGTATCTGCGAACGGACAATTTTCGCTTCCAGATCAAACAGCATATTGCCGACTTCAACCTGGTCCGGAGCATCCTCGCCCCTGGCGGCGGCCTCAGCCGCCAGCGCCACATTCACTGCCTCGCTCGCCTGGCGCAATTTGGCGGTACGCGCCTGCTTCTGGCGAACCTGGTAGGCATCGCGCAAGAGCGGTTCGGCAAGACGGGTTACATCCGCCACCAGCGTTTCTTTCTGTGCGGGCGGCTCCCAGTCCGATTCCGGCTTGCCGCCATCGTGCACCAGATCGTCAATCGCTTCAATCACCGCCTGCATTTGTTCATGACCAAACATCACGCCACCCAGCATGACTTCTTCGGAAAGCTCCTGGGCATCGGATTCCACCATCAGCACCGCCTGTTCGGTACCCGCCACAACCAGATCCATTTGGGAAACGGCAAGCTGGCTCGTGGTGGGGTTCAGGATGTACTGACCATCCACATAACCCACACGCGCCGCGCCCAGCGGGCCATTGAAAGGAATACCCGATACGCACAGCGCTGCGGAAGAAGCGATCATGGCCGGAATATCCGGATCAATTTCCGGATTGACGGACAGCACATGGATAATTACCTGGACTTCGTTGACATAGCCATCCGGAAAAAGCGGACGGATGGGGCGATCAATAAGACGGGAGGTCAGCGTTTCTTTCTCCGAAGGACGGCCTTCCCGCTTGAAGAAGCCGCCCGGAATGCGGCCTGCCGCGTAACTCTTCTCAATATAATCCACCGTCAGCGGGAAAAAATCCTGTCCGGGACGGGCGTTATCCTGCGCAACAACCGTTGCCAGCACCACCGTATCATCCATAGACACCAAAACAGCACCGGAAGACTGACGCGCGATTTCGCCTGTTTCAAGCGTTACCGTATGCTGGCCATACCGGAAGGTTTTGCTTACTTTGTTAAACATAGAATTCCTTTCAAATTTACCGGCAGGGTTTCAGGCGCTGCCGTTCGCCTCACACATGGAAACCGATGCTTTTTGGTTTCCCTCTCTTGCGGCCATTTTTTGCGGCCTTTTCACAACATGGCAAGCTGCTGCCAGGCGCCATAACGAAATGCCCGCGACAGAAATCTGACGCAGGCATTCAATAACAAGATACTCCCGGATAAAACGCCGTATCCGCAATTATTTGCGCAAGCCAAGTTTGCCAATCAATTCGCGGTAACGATTAACATCTTTTTTGCGCAAATAGTTCAGCAAATCTCTCCGGCGGTTTACCATCATCAATAAACCACGGCGGGAATGGTGATCTTTCTTGTGCGTCTTGAAATGCTCCTGGAGATCATTGATCCTTGCGGTCAGAAGCGCTACTTGTACTTCCGGAGAACCGGTATCGTTTTTGCTGCGGGCATTTTCCGCAACAATGGCGGCCTTGCTTTCTTTTGCCAAAGACATAATACTTACCTTTCACATGCGGCAATAGGAGCCAAAGCCCCGGGTGCCGTGATATTACAAAACAAAAAAACCGGCTGAAAAAACAGCCAATAGAGCAGTATAAAACAAAACCCGTGTTCTGTACAAACATCCTTTTCAAAAAAGCGCCTTAACGACGAAATATTTGCAAGGAGGACCGGATGAAACGTTTTGCCGCCTGTTTTTTTATGCTGATTCTGACGCTCGGCCTTTCGGGCTGCGCCGCATTCAGCCCGCCTCCCGAACCGGGCGCATCGGAAGATGAGATCATTTCCCGTTACGGTAATCCCACAGCAATCTACCCGGATGGCGATACCGTGCTGTGGGAGTATGCCGGAGGCTACTGGAGCCAGCAAACCTGGATGGCGAAAATAAACAAGAACCATCGCCTGATTTCCTGGGAAGAGGTGCGGACTGATGCCAGATTCGCCACACTGGTTATCGGCAAATCCACCAAAACGGATGTCCTGAAAACCGTTGGACAGCCGACTGAAACCTCCCGCATCCATCTTAACAATTATGAAGTCTGGTCCTATCGTTATTTGCAGGATGGCGTCTGGGATGCCATGATGCATCTGATGTTTGATGAACAAGGTATTTTCCGGAAAATGGAAACCGGCCTTGATCCGGCGGACGACTATGATGACGGCGGCATATTCGGGCGAATGCGCAGACGCG
>JAISIS010000040.1 GCA_031261905.1 Burkholderiaceae bacterium | reverse complement strand
CGCCCTTTTTACGACTGGATTCTTGAGCGGCTCGCGGAAACCGTAACCCTGCCGGACGGGCGCGTTATCGGCGGCTTTCTGAACAGGCCGTTGCCGCATCAATACGAGTTCGCCCGCCTGAACCTGACCTATGCCATCATGAGCAAACGCAAGCTCATCCAGCTGGTGGAAGAAGGCATGGTTGACGGCTGGGATGACCCGCGCCTGCCGACCATTGTCGGTTTGCGCCGACGCGGCTACACACCCGAATCCATCCAGCTCTTTTGCGAGCGTATCGGTGTTGCCAAATCGGATGGCTGGATTGATATGGCGACGCTGGAAGCCAGCATCAGGGATGATCTTGATCCCAAGGCGCCCCGCGCCTCCGCCGTGCTGAATCCGCTCAAACTCATTATTGACAACTTCCCCGAAAACCTGGAAGAGATGTGCTCCGCACCGGTGCATCCGCATTACCCGGAACGCGGCAACCGCCAGTTTCCCATCAGCCGGGAATTGTGGATTGAGCGCGATGATTTCATGCAGGATCCCGTCAAGGGCTATTTCCGGCTTTTCCCCGGCAATCGCGTGCGCCTCCGTTACGGCTACGTGGTGGAGTGTACCCATGCCGATACGGATGCTGCGGGCAACATCACGGCTGTGCATTGCATCTATTTCCCGGACAGCCGTAGCGGCACGTCCACCACTGCCGCCTACAAGGTCAAAGGCAATATCCACTGGGTCAGCGTACGGCACGCGTTCGAGGCGGAAGTCCGGCTGTATGACAGGCTCTTTTCCGATCCGCATCCTGACGCGGGCGGCAAGGATTTCCGTGAGGCGTTAAATCCGGACGCCCGACGCATCATCACCGCGTATCTTGAGCCGGGACTGGCCACCGCCATGCCGGAAGAGCGCTTCCAGTTTGAGCGGCAGGGCTACTTTATTGCCGACAGGGAGGATTCAAAGCCGGGCAAACCCGTGTTTAACCGGATTGTGACCCTGCGCGACTCCTGGGGAAAAGGATCATAACAAAGCCCTGTTCCCGCTATTGACGGGTATGGCAAGGCTTTCGTATCCGGCAAACCTTGCTGCGGCTTATCTGACGTGTTTCTTCCGGCTGTTTTTCGGCGCCCGGAGAGATTTTTTGTCTGTCGGCGCCTGCTGCTGACTGGACGCCACAACATTTTTGCCTATGGCACGCTGATACAACGGCATCACTTTGGGCAATTCCCTTTCCAGATTGGCGATGCGGCTTTCATCAGAAGGGTGGGTGGACAGGATTTCAGGTGGAGCGTCACCACCAGCGGCACTCATTTTCCGCCACACGTTCACAGCGCTTTCCGGGTTATACCCGGCGCGCGCCATCAGTTCCATGCCCATGACATCTGCTTCGGCCTCCATAGTGCGGGAAAACGGGAGAGTGAGTGCATACTGACCAATCATACTTGCCGCACTTTGCGATATGGAACCAAGTCCAAGCAGCGAACCTCCAAGAGAAATCGCCTGCTCCTGCGCTATTTGCTGCGAAATCTGCTCACGACTGTGTTCGCGCAACGCGTGCGACATTTCATGACCAATCACCGCCGCCAGTTCGTCATCTGTCAGGTTCAGCTTTGAAATAATACCGGTATAGACCGCAATTTTACCGCCGGGCATACAATAGGCATTGATCGTGTCACTGTTAATCACGTTCACTTCCCACTTCCATTTAAGCGCATCCGTGCGGAAAACGCCAACTTGCGCGATCAGCCGTTTGGCTATGGCGTTAACCCGTTTGACATCCGCCTGGTTGGCGTTCAAGGCATTGGCGGAGCGGGCTTTGTCCATTTGCTGCCGGTAGGCTTTGGCGGAACCGTCATTGACATCTTTCGATGAAACCAGCAAAAGCTGACTGCGTGTCGCACCTGTTGCGCCGCCTGCAGTGGTGCTTTCGCAGCCGGACAGGAGAAGTGCGCCAGAGACGAGCACCGCCAAAATACACATCATTCGTTTCATGAGAAAGCCTCCCAACCTGATTTAACGGGCGCTGGCCCAAAGCACAAGAACGGGTTCCATTGTATCAATAACGCACCATATTTAGCAGAGACATACAAATATGCGACTTTGCTTTTCCTTCTATAATCGTGAAAGAAACAACTGCGGCATTTCGTAAATCACATGAAGGAGGACATCATGAAACTTTACTATTCACCCGGCGCAAGCTCGCTGGCGACCCACATAAGCCTGCGTGAAGCCGACCTGCCTTTTGAGATGGAAAGAGTGGATCTGCGGGAGAAGAAAACGGAATCCGGCAAGGACTTTTACCAGGTCAACCCCAAGGGCGCAGTTCCGGCATTGCAACTGGATAACGGAGAAGTGCTGACCGAAGGATGTGCCGTATTACAGTACGTAGCTGACCTCGCCCCGGAAAAGAAACTGGCGCCTGCGGCAGGCAGCATGGCGCGTTACCGCCTCATGGAATGGCTTAACCTGATTGCAACCGAACTGCACAAGAATTTCAGCCCCTTTTTCAATAAAGCCATGCTGGATCCCTGCAAGGAAGTGTTCAAGGGCAATCTGAACCGTTATCTGGCGGTGGTGGAAAAGCAGTTGTCCAGCACCAGTTTCCTGATGGGCGATACCTTTACCGTGGCGGACGCCTATCTTTTTACCGTTTCAAGATATTGCCGCTTTGCCGGGGTTGATATGGACAAATACCCGTCCCTGCAGGCTTTCCAGCAACGGGTGGCTGCGCGTGAAACCGTAAAGGAAGCGCTAAAGTTTGAGGGGCTGTAAAGTCTGTTTGTTTCCTGCCGTAAACAAGTAACCCGTGCTGCTTTTGAGCCTGGGCGTAGTGCAAGAAAGGTGGGAAATGAAAAGGTATTCTTATTACTCTTACCTTCTGCTTGACGATCACGTCAAGCAGAAGCTGACCAATATCTGCATGTATGGCAACAACCGCGAGCAGGCGATTGGTTTTTTCAGGCTGGCGACCGGCCTGTATTATCTTTCCCGCATCATGGTTGAGGATGAACTGGATTTCAAGGCCATTGACAAGAACTTCAACCGCTTCATCTTTCAGGTAATTGGCCGGGGACACAGCATCACCAGCGCACTGCAATACATGAGCAGCAAGAAGGTATTGTGGGTACTGGAATCGCGCGCCTTCCTGAACCTTTTCATGGACAATTTTCCGGACATCCCTTTCTCCAGGATACTGATTTTGCTGACGGTGAACCTTTCAGTCTCCAAGAAGATATCCGGCCTCTCAATTGCGGGACCATTGCGTGACTGGCTGCTTAAACAAAATGCCATGCTGGGCATTACGGACGATGGAAACCCTGGTCCGGACGCGCAACTGCCCTCTCCGTCCCAGATCAAGCGTTTCTCCTTATCGCTGGTCACCGCCGCATAAACGGCGGTCTTCGGGAACACTGCCTAACCGAGTGCCCTGACGCACTCCTTTACCAGTGCGGGGCCACGGTACACCATCCCGGTAAGCAACTGGATCAGGGAAGCGCCCGCTTCTGTCTTTTCCCGGGCATCCATACTGTTCATGATGCCGCCAACACCGATAATGGGGATTTCGTCGCCCAGTTCACTTTTCAGCAGGCGAACCACATGGGTGGACAAATCCCGCACGGGCGCGCCCGATAAGCCGCCCGCCTCTTCCGCATGCTTCAGGTTTTTGATGAGATCGCGCTGAACCGTGGTATTGGTGGCAATAACGCCGTCAATACGATACTGCAACAGGGTGGCGGCAATACGTTTAACCTGCTCGTTATCCACATCCGGCGCAATCTTCAGCGCCAGCGGGACATAACGCGAGTGCGAGTCCGCCAGCCGCATCTGCATATCCTTGATCTGCGACAGCAGGTCATCCAGTTCCGATTCTCCCTGAAGCTGACGCAGATCTTTGGTGTTTGGTGAAGAAATATTGATGGCGATGTAATCGGCAACGGGATACACCTTCTGGAGACAAATCAGGTAATCATCCGCCGCCCGTTCAATCGGCGTATCCGCGTTTTTGCCGATGTTCAGCCCCAGGATGCCTTCCTTTTTGCGGAAATAACGGGAAGCCTTTACATTGCTGACCAGCACATCCACCCCGGCATTGTTGAAGCCCATACGATTGATGATTGCTTCCGCCGCAGGGATGCGGAACATACGGGGTTTAGGGTTGCCGGGCTGTGGGCGTGGCGTAACCGTACCCAGCTCAATAAAGCCAAAGCCAAGCGAAGCAATGCCGTCAATCGCCGATCCGTTTTTATCCAGACCGGCCGCCAGACCTACCGGATTCGGAAAAGTAAGCCCCATCACCTTCCTCGGTGATGCCTGCGCTTTGGGATTAAGGAGTGATAAACCTGTCGCCCCGGCCAGCTTCATGGATTTCATGGTGAATTCATGAGCATTTTCCGGATCCATTGAAAACAGAACCGGGCGAATAAGCGCATACATTAATTTTTCCATCATGGGATAGCCTGCCAGTAGCAATCGGGGTTTTGTGCATTCAGAAAACGATACCGTGAAACAAGCTGTGCGGCATCGTTGCCTATTGTAGCTTAAGGGGATATGTTTTTCCGTAAAAGTGGGCAGATCAGAACGGCGCTCCCGGTGCCCATTCCGTAATGGCGGGTTGATCAATCGCTCCCGCCAGGTGTTCGGAAAACACCTCCCGTGAAATACAAATGGCGCCCAGAGAAGCCAGGTGGGGCGTCTGCTGCTGGCAATCAATCAGCCCGACACCATTTTGCGCCAGAAAGCGCACCAGCCAGGCCAGCGCAATCTTGGAGGCATCGCTGACTCTGGAAAACATGGATTCCCCGAAAAACATTTTTCCGATAGAAACGCCATACGCGCCGCCCACCAGTTCGCCATCCAGCCAAAGCTCGGCTGAATGCGCAAAACTCTTGTGGTGGAGTTTGAGATAGTTTTCAATCATTTCTTCCGAAATCCAGGTACCGGGATCGCCGTTTCTGGGTTCGGCGCAGGCGCGCATCACCGCTTCAAAAGCCGAATCAAAGCGCACTTGCCAGGGGCCGCCGGACGACATGCTTTTCTCAACCTGAACCAGCTTTTTCTTCAGACTGCGAGAGATGACAAAACGGTCTGTAGGCAGCACCATGCGCGGATTAGTGCTCCACCAGAGTACCGGCTGGCCTTCGCTGAACCAGGGGAAAATCCCCTTCCGGTAAGCCTCAAGAAGCCGTTCCGGCCATATGGCGGCACTGGCCGCCAGCAATCCGCCCGCGCCGCTGGATTCCGGCAATGCAAGGGAAATATCAGGAAAGGAATCATTCGCGTTCAACCAGGGAATCACATTACCATCCGTTTCAACAAAACATTAGCGGGAAGGTGGCGGCTTTCCTGTGAAAGCAGGGCGGGTCACTTTACTTGTTCAATCGCCTCGCCAAGCTCTTTTGCATCCCATTTTACAATTTTTTTCGCTGCACGTTTTTCCTTGCCCGATGTATGCTTCTTGGCCGCCGCTTCCACCAGAATAACCGGCTTCTTCAGCTTTTTGGCAATATCCATCTCAAGATCAATCCACCTTTTATATTCCTCGAATACGCCTGTCAGAATAAGCAGGCAGGTACACTGACGCATTTTTTCCTCAATGGCGACTGCAAGCGCCTTTTTGGAAGGCAGGTGCTGAACAGGATCATCCTTGGAGACACTGAAAAGCTGGTAAGTAAAATCAGGCACATGCCGGATCCTGTAATTCTCAAGCAGGCTGTACAACCGGTCCGTGCCGTCATCCGGCAACCAGCTGTGACTGACGAAAAGCGGGTAGTTCGCCATTGGCAAAATCTCCTTTTATGTTCGCGAAACAGGCAGCATCATAATCGTTGCGTAACGTTCCTTACAAGCATCGGCATCAGACAGGAAACACCAGACGCTTCAGATCAAGCGAGTACAGCCTTGCCTGACCGTCAAGCGCCTTTTGAGGATCCGAGAAAAACATTTCAATAGCGTGGCGGGTACTGGTAAAGGCGATCTCGCTCCAGGGGATTTCCCGCTCGGTAAACATCCGTGTTTCCAGCGTTTCCAGACCGGGCGCAAAAGATAGTCTGCGCAGCTCGGCAAGGTAAAACAAGTGAACCTGCTGTACGGTCGGGAGATTCATCAGAGCAAACAAATCACGCACCACCACATCGGCGCCTGCCTCTTCCTCCGTTTCCCGCAAAGCCGCCTCACGGGTTGTTTCGTTGTTTTCCATGAAGCCGCCCGGCAATGTCCAGAACCCCTGACGCGGTTCAATCGCCCTGCGGCACAGCAAAATGGATACCTCTTTTTCCTTGTTCCAGAAGGGGATGGAGCAAACCACAATCTTCGGGTTCTGATAATGGATGGTTTTACAGTTGAGGCAAATGTAGCGCGGCAGATTATCATCCGGCGGTATCTCAAAAACTACCGGATGCGCACACTGTGAACAAAATTTCATGGAAAATCAGCCGTCAGAACAATAAGGAAAACGCAGATAACCTCAGGCGGAAAACACGCCGTGAGCGATTTTATCATTTTGCCCTGCCCTCATGGTAATAACCACAGAATATATCGGGAGGAGGCGACTTGCGATAAACGGTATATTAGTGTTATAATCTTTTTTTTACGAAAAGACAGACGCGGGGTGGAGCAGTCTGGCAGCTCGTCGGGCTCATAACCCGAAGGTCGTAGGTTCAAATCCTGCCCCCGCAACCAACATCTGGTCAGGATTAACGGGTTACACGATTGTGTGTAACCCGTTTTTGTTTTTAATGCCCCCGGCAGATCATTCGATTTCCACGAGCGTCCGCGTTGGAGTTACCTTGTAAAAGGTTGGCGGTGTCGGGAATGCTTCGCAGGCCGAACCCAGGCTGACATCTATGCGCACCTTGACGATATTATTATCCGGATCATTATGCTTCAGGTACTCCTCCACGACACCCACAGTTGCCTGAAGGCCTAGCGGTATATTGTCGGCGCCTGATCTGAATCCGTTGGAAACCACTTCATTATCTTTGGCGTCAAGCCCTGCCCATGTCATTCTCATCTTATGGCTCCTGTTAAAAACAGACGAAATAATTGTGTCATTATAAAATGACAGGCAAATTGTAAAGACAAGGTCCGGGATGCCCTGATAATCATCCTCCCGCCTCAGACACCGTAATACACGCGATACCATTCAACGAAACGGCGGACGCCTTCCCTGACCGGAGTATCGGGACGGTAGCCGAATTGCTGTTCCAGATCGGACACATCCGCGTAGGTATCAGGCATATCGCCCGGCTGCATGGGCAGCATTTCCTTTTGGGCGCTCTTGCCCACCGCTTCCTCGAAGGCGGCAATATAATCCATCAATTGCACGGGACGGCTGTTGCCGATGTTGTACACCCGCCAGGGCGCGGTACTGGTGGCGACATCCGGATTATCTCCACGCCATGCCGGATTACCCTGTGCCGGATGATCCAGCACACGGATAACACCCTCGATAATGTCATCAATATAAGTGAAATCCCGGCGATGATTACCGTAATTGAACACCTTCAGCGGCTTGTTTTCCAGAATGGCGCGCACAAACTGGAAAGGAGACATATCCGGGCGGCCCCAGGGGCCATAAACAGTAAAGAACCGCAAGCCGGTTGTCGGCAACTGATAAAGATGGCTATAGGTATGCGCCATCAGCTCATTGGCCTTTTTAGTGGCGGCATAAAAGCTGAGCGGATGATCAACATTGTCATGCACAGAAAAC
>JAISIS010000036.1 GCA_031261905.1 Burkholderiaceae bacterium | reverse complement strand
CGCTGCTGTTGCAGGCGCTGGCCAGCCTGGCAACGCGTCATCGCGTGCTGTATATCAGCGGCGAGGAATCAGCCGCCCAGATCGCGCTTCGCGCAAAACGCCTGGCCTTGCAAACGCGTGATTTGCAGCTTCAGGCCGAGATTCGCCTGGAGACAATACTTGCCACCCTTGCCGCCCAGAAGCCAGAAATTGCCGTTATTGATTCCATCCAGACCCTGTATTCCGATGCGCTGACATCCGCGCCCGGCTCGGTTGCCCAGGTACGGGAAACCGCCGCCCATCTGACGCGTACGGCAAAACAGGCCGGTACAGCCATAATCCTTGTCGGCCATGTGACCAAGGAAGGCGCGCTGGCGGGGCCACGCGTGCTGGAACATATTGTGGATACGGTGCTTTATTTTGAAGGGGATGCCCATTCCAGCTTCCGCCTGGTCAGGGCGTTCAAGAACCGTTTTGGCGCGGTCAACGAGAGTGGGGTTTTCGCCATGACGGAAACCGGGCTGAAAGGCGTTTCCAACCCATCCGCGCTGTTTCTTTCACACCACGAGAAGCAGGTGCCCGGTTCCTGCGTCATGGTAACGCAGGAAGGTATGCGCCCTCTGCTTGTTGAGATACAGGCGCTGGTTGATTCATCGCCCCTGCCTAACGCGCGGCGGCTTTCAGTGGGGCTTGAGCATAACCGCCTGGCGATGCTCCTGGCGGTACTCCACCGTCATGCCGGTATAGCGGCTTATGACCAGGATGTCTTTATCAACGCTGTGGGTGGCGTCCGTATTACCGAGCCAGCCGCTGACCTGGCCGTATTGCTGGCGATCCATTCCTCATTGCGCAACAGGCCGCTGCCAAGGGGGCTGGTCGTGTTCGGTGAAGTGGGCCTTGCCGGGGAGATACGTCCCGCGCCGAGAGGGCAGGAACGGTTGCGCGAAGCCGTCAAGCTGGGGTTTTCCGCAGCCATCATCCCCAAAGCCAATGCGCCAAAACAACGCATGGAAGGCATGACCATCCTGACAGCCGAAAGGATTGACGAGGCGTTGCAGCGCTTGCAGGAACTGGAATAGGTAAGGGTGCCGGTGCTAGTCCTGAATCCAGGGTAACCCGTAATAGCGCCAGCCATTGGTCGCGCCGCGCTGCCGATTCGCATCCAGCAAGCCCTCAAACCCTTCATCCATATTGTAGGCGGCAGTATAGCCTGCACGGGTCATTGCCTCGGCGGCGCCGACTGAGCGCTGTCCACTACGGCACATCAGGATAACCGTCTGGTTTTTCGGCAGTATTTTTTCCATCTCGTTAATGAAAGACGGGTTGCGAACCATTGTGAGACCGCACATCCAGGGCACGTGAATAGAATTTGGCACGCGCCCCACGAGTTTGTGCTCTTCAAAGGTGCGCACATCAAGAATAACGGCTTCCCCGGCTTCCAGCAGGGCATAGGCTTCCGGTGGCGTTACAACGCCCGCGCATGTCAGTTTTTGTGCCCGACCGCGTTCCTGAGCGCGCGGAAGAACCGTTTCCCTTAAGCTGCCTGCGCCTGTTGCAGATGGCAGGGAATCAGTTGCTTCGTTTGCCGTAATCGTGAATAGTTCAGACATACTTGCCATCTTCTCAATTTGCGTTCATTTTTATACTATCATGGAAAGATAATATATCAACATTTATAATTAATGCGGCTTGTGTTATAAACCGTTACAAGTGTTACATTAATAACAATTTTAATGGATTACCAGTTCCTTGCCAGCACACAGGCAGCCGCCCTGATGCCGCTTTGGACAGCGGATTCAATAGTGCCGGGGTAGTTGCTGCGAATGTAGTCTCCCGCGAAAACCAGGCCCGGACTGCCGCTTTGGGTTTCCGGACGGACAAGCGCAGGCTTGCATATAAAGGCCGCCTGTTGTTCCGAAACGGTTTGTGTCCACAAAGGAGCCGCCAGTACCGGCATGTTGAATGCGGCGGCCAGTTGCCTTGCCAGAGCGGTTTCCAGTTCCTGGCGGGATATTCCGGAGAGTGAAGACGAGGCGCTGATTACCACTGCCAGTATGCCGGCAGATGCCCTGTCCAGGCTTCCCCGGTCAAAGACAAACTGTCCCCATTGTCCTGATGAAGCATCGTCTTCCAGCGCAAAGAATGCGCGGGGTAATTTTACATCGGGCGTATATCCCAGATAGCAGGTATGGATAGGCTCGAATGCGAGTTGTTCAAACGCGCGCATATCCGCCTGTCGTCCGAGCAGTGCGGATGCCGCGTCAGCCTGTGTTGCCACCACTACCGCATCAAAATCCGTGCCGTCCACCTGCCAGCCCAAAGGTGTTTGCCTGACGCTGCGCACACTTTTTCCTTCAATAACCTTGCCGCCACGTTGCCGGACAAAGGCAAGCGCCTTGTCAGGAAAGAGGGCGGACAAGTCCATCCGGGGAATCAGCATATCCGATGCGGTTCGCTTTGAGCCGATGCTGTCGCGCAGGATAGACAGGAAAACCTGTGCCGAAGCCTGTTCCGGCAGGGTATTTAATGCCGCAATGCAAAGCGGGCGCCATAACAGGCGGTAGAGCCGGGCAGTCTGGTCAAGGCGCGCCAACAGCGTGACCACGCTGCAATCTTCATGAAGTTTCCATTTCATCCGGCGCGCGCCGGAGAAGAAACGCGCCAGCGCCATTTTGTCAGCCATCTCCAGACCACTGGCGCGAACGAGTGCCGATACCAGATGCAATGGTGCAGGCAGAGCGGCGGCGGCAAGGGACATCCCTTTTGTTTGCGGGGGATAGCACATTTGCAGCGGCAGGCGCAGAAAGGCGTTTGCCGGGTTAACCCCTACCTTTTGCATCATGCGCAGCGATTCCGTGTAAGCGCCCAGGAAGATATGCTGGCCGTTATCGAGTATTTTCCCGTCAAGCACTATGCGGCGGGCGCGCCCGCCAGGTATTTGGCGGGATTCAAAGAGTGAAACGCGGCATCCGTTTGCGGCCAGTTCCACCGCAGCCGCGCATCCCGCCCAGCCTGCGCCGATGACGGCAACCCGTTGTTTTTCAGTTTTTGACATACGCCTTCCAGGCCAGCCAGAGTTTTGCAGGTGTGGAGAGTGAAACGCGGCGATCCAGTACATGGAAGCCGCTCCGCTCGATTTTGAAAAGCAGCGCGCGATAGATGGCCGCCATGACAAGCCCCGGTTTTTGCGCTTTCCTGTCTTCGGGAGGCAGAAGGGCGAAAGCTTCTTCATAAGCGGCGTGCGCGCGTTGTGCCATGAAAGCCATGCAGTTCGCGAAGTTTTCCGTATGCCGCAGGTTCATGAGGTCGTCTTTTGCCACGCCAAAGCGGGTCAGCATATCCTCAGGCAGGTAAATCCGGCCCAGCCGGACATCCTCGCCCACATCCCGGATGATGTTTGTCAACTGGAAAGCCAATCCCAGCTTTTCCGCGTACTGCGCCGTTTGCGGTTGCGTTGCGCCGAAGATGCCTGCCGCCAGCATACCCACCACACCGGCTACATGCCAGCAGTAGGAGGAAAGTGCCTCAAAATCCGGATAAACCGTCTGGTCCAGATCCATCTGCATACCATCTATCAGTGCGTGAAGATGTTCCGCCCGGATGTGGCAGACAGCCAGATGCGGGTAAAGCGCCTGTGTAACCGGGTGGGCGGCCTTTCCCTGAAACATGGCGTTAACCTCTTCACGCCAGGCGTTTAACCCTTCCTGGGCCAGAACAGCATCAGGGCACTCATCTACCACATCATCCACTTCACGGCAATAGGCATACAGCGCGGTAATCGCCCGGCGGCGATCCGGTGGGAGGAAGCGGAAGCTGTAGTAAAAGCTGGAGCCGCTTTCAGCGGCTTTCTTCTGGCAATAATCGTCCGGGGACATGGATCAGGGGCAAAAACACTAATAAGGGAAAACACGGTATTATTTTATCTGCTTGACTTTGTAGTGGCTACAGGGTTTTTAATGGCATTTAAACAGTGTTAAACAATATCAGTGACAGTATGCAAGAAGAAACCATGAAGCGCGAATCACCTGATACGCGCTGCCATGAAACAGCGCATTCGACCAAACCGCATCCGGAAGGCGCCAGGTCTTTGCCGCCAACCGACGCCTGCGGATGCGCGTGCGCTTCCGGTCATGATCATGCGCATGACCACAGCCACGGCGAAACCAGTTACTGGAAGCTGGGCATCGCGCTGGTTATTGCGCTGGGCGTGGAAATCCTGCATGTATTTGCCCCGGAAAACCGGCTGCTTGACATCCTTACCCTGGTGCTTGCGCTTGTCGCGATCGCCCTGTCCGGTATTTCTGTTTATATTGACGGCTTGCGCGCGCTTTTGCGAGGACGGCTTAATATCAATGCCCTGATGGCAGTGGCGGTTACCGGCGCCTGTTTCCTGGCGCAATGGGCGGAAGCGGCC
>JAISIS010000068.1 GCA_031261905.1 Burkholderiaceae bacterium | reverse complement strand
CTGATCGTTAATCAGGCGCGCAAAGTACGCATTGTAGTTAACAGCTTGTTCCAAGGCATCATTATCATCTTACCAGAGGCCACTTCATTTCATGACCTCATCAGGAACAAATCCCGTATCATTTTTCTGTGCCCGACTTGCCGCCACCGAGAGTATACCCTTGTTACGCTTTACCTTTCCTTTGCAATGAAATAAATACCCCTATCGCGCAAATAACACTGAAAATAATAAACTCCATGCGAAAGCTCCCTGCAATTTGCGCTTTTGATGCATCGGCGAGGGTTGCGCCTCCCAGACTCAGACTTGTCACCAGTGTAATCAGCGCCATGCAGAAAACCTGACCGATATTGCGCGATGTGGCAATGAGGGAAGACGCTATCCCGTAATCCTTTGCCTCCACACTCGACATGATGGCGGTCTGGTTAGGGCTTGAAAAAAGACCACAGCCCACCCCTGTCAGCAGCAGCGCGCCAACAATAATCACTTGCGGGGTATCAATACTGAAAAAAGTAAAGCATATCAGGGCAACGGTACAAACCACCATGCCCGCAGAAGCAAGCATAAATGGCGAATAGCGGTCTGACATCCTGCCGGAAACAGGGGAAATAATCGCCTGCAGTACGGGCTGGCTGGCCATGAGAAGTCCCGCATTCCATGCGTTCATACCTTTGACTTCCTGTAAGTAAATTGACATGAGGTAGCAAACGGCAAAAGTTGCCGCATAATTAAACATGGCGGCGAGATTGGATAACAGAAAGTTTTTGTTATGCGCAAATACCCGCACATTAATAAGCGGGTCTTCCACGCGTGCTTCAAGCAGGAAAAACAATACGCAACCAACCATGCCAATCAGCATCAGCGGCAACGCCCAGGCCGAACTGCCAATGGTTGATAATCCATACAAAAGCATCACCAGAGATACGATATAGCACAGCATACCCGCCCAATCCAGCCTGAAACCCGAATGGTTTGCGCTATTTTGATCATACTGCGCCTCTTTCCTTTTTGACGGGACAAAAAGTGCTGATGCCAGTAATGCCACGAAACATATCAACACCATGGATATGAAAACAGAACGCCAGCCAAAAGCGTCTGTCAGCATACCGCCAAGAACCGGGCCAATAGAGATTCCCGTATAAGTGGCCGCAGTGTACAGACCCATGACGCTTCCGCGCTGATTCGAGGGGAAGGCGTCAATCAGAATAGCGATGTTCGTGGAAAACAGCATGGCCGCTCCCATGCCCTGCCCCACGCGCATGACAAGCATGGCGGACATGGAAGTGCAAAAAATGGCCAGTATCGAAAAAACCAGATAAAAAACGCAGCCCAACAGCAATATGGCACGCCGACTGATGACGTCAGCAATCTTGCCGAAAGGCAGGGAAAGGCAAACAGAGCAAAATAAATAGGTACTTACAATCCATCCCAGTGCGGAAGCGCTGCTGTTGAACTCGGCGCCCATTGAAGGAATAGCGAGATTAAGGGCACTTGCGGAATAAGTCGTCACCAGTGCGGTGGATATCGCCATGACAAGAATGCCCGCATGATGCTGTTTTACCTTGCCATTCTCTACGTTCATTACCCCGTGTCTCCATGCAAGATTTGCGCCATAACGCATGGTTGTACAGAAAGCGGATTGCGCTGTCTTAATGCGTGCGTTCAAATTCGCGCATGTAGGCAACGAGCTTTTCCACACCCGCGAGCGGCATGGCATTGTAAATAGAAGCGCGCATTCCGCCCATAGAACGATGGCCTTTGAGTTGCAGTAACCCGTTTTGTTCAGCCCCTGCCAGAAAAGTTGCGTTCAGCGCCTCATCCCGGAGAAAGAACGGCACATTCATGCGTGAGCGGCATGTGCGATCAACCGGATTGACATACAAGCCGCTCGCATCAATGCAGTCATACAACAACCCGGATTTTTTGATGGCGGCGGCTTCCATCGCGGTAAGCCCTCCCTGTCGCTTCACCCACTGCAAAACCAACCCGCATAAATAGATGGCGTAAACCGGCGGGGTATTAAAGCACGAATGATACGCCGCCAGATTGCCAAAATCATAGGCTGCCGGACATATCGGCAACGCATACCCAGTCAGATCATCACGCACGATCACGACTGATACGCCCGCCATTCCCATGATTTTCTGCGCTCCGGCAAAAATCAGCCCGTAACGCGCCACATCAAAGGGGCGCGAAAGAATATGCGAAGACATATCCGCCACCAGCGGGACCGTGCCCGTATCGGGCGTAAAGAAAAACTCCGTCCCGTTGATCGTTTCATTGCTGCAAATATGCACATAGGCCGCATCATCCGTCATGCGCCAGATATCAGGTGAGGGAATCTGATTGAAATGCGCCGCCTCACCGGATGCCGCAATATTGATGGCAGCGTACTTTTTTGCCTCTTCGAGAGACCTGCCCGACCAAACGCCCGTATAAATCCCGTCAATTGTCGGCAGATGACGACTCTTGCCTAGCAAATTCATGGGGATCACCGCATTTAAGGCAGTTGGACTGGCCTGGATAAACAGTATCCGGTATGTTTGCGGCACCGCCAGCAATTCACGCAAATCATTTTCCGCCTGTGAAATGATGCCGACAACTTCTTCGCTTCGGTGACTCATTTCCATTACCGAAACACCACGACCCCGCCAGTTCAACATCTCGGCAGCCGCCTGCTCCAGCACTGCCTCTGGCAACGTGGCAGGCCCCGCAGAAAAGTTGAACGGACGTTCCATCACTCCCCGGCATCCGGTGCTTTTACCGGGCTGGCCGCATTCTCCGCATTGGTCTGCACATCCTCGATATCCTCCACATCAGTTTCCATGATGCGCTGGAGACCACTCAGATTAGCGCCATCTTCCACGGCAATCAGGGTAACACCCTGCGTGGCGCGGCCCATTTCCCGGATTTCAGAAACGCGCGTCCTGATCAGGACGCCGCCGGTTGTAATCAGCATGATTTCATCTTTTTCATCCACCAGCGTCGCGGCAACCACTTTGCCGTTGCGCTCCGAGGTCTGGATGGCGATCATGCCCTTGGTGCCGCGTCCGTGGCGGGTATATTCCGAAATCGGCGTGCGCTTGCCGTAGCCGTTTTCAGTTGCTGTCAGTACCGACTGGTGATCGTCCTCTGCCACCAGCATGGCGATCACACGATGATCCTCATCAAGATTCATGCCGCGTACCCCGCGAGCCGCACGACCCATCGGGCGTACATCATTTTCATCAAAACGCACGGCCTTGCCCGCATCGGAAAAGAGCATGACATCATGTTTGCCGTCCGTTAAGGCCGCGCCAATCAGGAAATCACCTTCATCAAGCCCTACCGCGATAATGCCGGTTTTGCGCGGATTACTGAAATCCGTCAGCGGGGTTTTCTTGACGGTGCCCAGACTGGTCGCCATGAAGACATAATGATCTTCAGGGAAATTCCGGTTTTCTCCCGAAAGCGGCAGAATCACCGTAATCTTTTCGTCATCCTGCAACGGGAACATGTTCACAATAGGGCGTCCGCGCGCGTTGCGCGATCCCTGCGGCACTTCCCATACCTTCAGCCAGTACACCCGCCCCTTGTCGGAAAAGCACAGAATAAAATCATGTGTGTTGGCAACGAACATCTGGTCAATCCAGTCATCTTCCCGCGTGGCTGCCGCCTGCCGCCCACGCCCGCCACGCCGCTGGGCACGGTATTCGGAAAGCGGTTGCGACTTGATATAACCGGTATGGGAAAGCGTGACCACCATATCCTGCGGCGTAATCAGATCTTCCGTTTCCAGGTCCGCCGCATTCCGCTCGATTTCAGAACGCCGTACATCCTTGCCTTCCTGCCCATATTCGGCTACCGCCTCGTTCAACTCCGTTTCAATAATGGCCAGGACCCGTTCCGGTTTTGCGAGGATATCCAGCAATTCGGCAATTTGCGCCATGACATCCCGGTATTCGTTCAGGATACGGTCTTGCTCCAGTCCCGTCAGGCGCTGGAGACGCATCTGCAGAATTTCCTGCGCCTGCTCTCCGGAAAGGCGGTACATGCCATCCGGCTGAATGCCAAATCCTTCCGGAAGGTTCTCCGGACGAAAAGCTGTGATGCCACTGCTGTGTTTTTCAGCAGTTCTCAGGAGCATTTCCCTGACCAGCGAAGAATCCCATGAACGGGACATCAGTTCCTGGCGTGCAACCGGCGGTGTCGGGGCCGCGCGAATAATAGCGATGAAATCATCAATATTGGCCAGCGCCACTGCCAGGCCCTCCAGCACATGGCCCCGCTCACGCGCCCGGCGCAATTCATAAACCGTCCGGCGAGTCACCACCTCGCGGCGATGCGAGAGGAAGCATTCCAGCAACTGACGCAAATTCAGCAGACGGGGCTGGCCATCCACCAGCGCCACCATATTCATCCCGAAGGTATCCTGCAACTGAGTCTGCTTGTATAAATTATTCAGCACCACTTCGGGCATTTCATTGCGGCGAAGCTCAATCACCACCCGCATTCCGGATTTATCCGATTCATCACGGATATCGGCAATACCTTCGATCCGCTTTTCCCGCACATGCTCGGCAATCCGCTCAAGCAATGATTTCTTGTTGACCTGATAAGGCAACTCATCAATGATAATCGCGTAACGCGAATCCCGCAGTTCTTCAAAATGGGTCTTGGCACGCATGACAATGCGCCCCCGGCCCGTACGATAGCCATCATGCACGCCAGACAGTCCGTAAATAATACCGCCCGTCGGAAAATCGGGCGCAGGCACCAGGGCAATCAGATCGTCCACGGAAGAATCGGGGTGTCTCAGCAAATGCCGGGCGGCATTCACAATCTCGCGAAGATTATGCGGTGGAATATTGGTTGCCATCCCTACGGCAATGCCGGATGAACCATTTACCAGCAGACCGGGAATCCTGGCAGGCAAAACAGACGGCTCTTGCTCCTTGCCATCATAGTTTGGCACAAAATCAACGGTTTCCTTGTCAATATCTGCCAGCATTTCTCCGGCAATTTTGTCAAGGCGGCATTCGGTATAGCGCATGGCCGCCGCACTGTCACCATCAATGGAACCGAAATTGCCCTGGCCGTCCACCAGCGTATAGCGCATGGAGAAATCCTGCGCGAGACGCACCAGCGTGTCATAAATGGAAGCATCGCCATGCGGGTGATATTTACCCATCACCTCGCCGACTACCCGAGCACATTTGACGTAAGGGCGATTCCACACATTGTTCATTTCATGCATGGCAAACAGCACGCGGCGGTGTACTGGTTTCAGGCCATCCCGCACATCGGGAAGCGCACGCCCCACGATAACACTCATGGCGTAATCAAGGTAACTTTTGCGCATTTCCTCCTCAAGGGAAATGGAAATGGTTTCTTTTGCGAATGATTCCATGGAAAATTTACTCTGGGGAAAAACGGTTTTGAGTGTGTTGACCGCCCCTTTGCCGGGCAACATCAGAAAAAGAGTATTTTACCACGCCCGGTTACCCGCCTTTTCTTTTTGGGTGCTTTTGCGCGTAACAGCGCATTCCCGCCGCCTCCGGCAAAACGACCATGTGCACCGCTACAGGCTAACCTGTATTGCAAACCCGCGCCATTTTGCTATTATCCGGAATGTTGTGACTGTTGTTATTGACCGATTTTGCTGTTTCTGCGGAATTGAGGTTGTGAAAATGCAACAAAAATCCCGTAAATTCGCAAAAACGAAAACTGTTTGCGCTTATTAGGCTGTGCAAAGTTGGGTGATATGTCAGAATATGGTAAACGCTTTATCCGTTAAACATCGAATAAGTTGTGAATACTGTTTCTTTTATATTATTATCAATATCAGAAGTAAAAATTAGATGCGCAGCCTGCTGCGGGTATCTCAACCAAGAGGATAGTTATGAATAAATTGCTTAAAGTTCTTTTTGCTGCTTCCGCAGTTGTTGCAGTTTCTGCCATAGCAGCACCAACTCAGGAATATATGGCCAAAAAGCCGTATAGCGCCTATCTCCAGAACCAGCAGGGCGTTATCGCACGTAGCACCTCCGGCCTGTGCTGGCATACCGGTTACTGGACGCCAGCCGATGCGGTTCCAGGTTGTGATGGCGCTCTGGTGAAAAAACCGGAATCTGCGCCTGTTGCTGCTGCACCTGTGCCGTCTTCCGAGAAAGTTAC
>JAISIS010000007.1 GCA_031261905.1 Burkholderiaceae bacterium | reverse complement strand
GGACTGGAAGAATCAACACGCGCTCATCTGGTTACCAAAATATTTGACGCGCAGGATTTTGAAATGGTGCGTTTCGAGAAGCGCACGGAAGATATCAGGCGCTATACCATGCGTACAGTCAGAACCGTTGCCTCAACCACTCCGGTAACCCAGCTTATGACGGCCTGTGCGGTGGCTGTCATTGTGCTGATAGCGCTTTACCAGTACAGGCATGGTCAAATTACCGTTGGCGGCTTTGTTTCCTTTCTGACGGCCATGCTGATGTTGCTGGCGCCACTGAAACAGTTGACCAATATCAACGGCCCCTTGCAGCAGGGTACTGCGGCGGCGGATTCGGTTTTCCAGCTGATTGACGCGCCGATTGAACGCACGAACGGCATGACGCTGAAAGCGCGCGCCAGAGGGGAGGTGCAGTTTGATGATGTAAGCTTTGCCTATCCCGGCGCGGCCCGCCATGCTCTGGAGCATATCAACCTGCACGTTCAGCCCGGTGAAACGATCGCGCTGGTTGGCATGTCCGGCGGCGGCAAGACCACGATGGTAAGCCTGCTTCCTGAATTCTTTGCGCCCTCTGACGGCAGGATATTGCTGGATGGTCAGCCTCTCATGGAAATTTCCCTTGCAAGCCTTCGCAGGCAGATTGCCATGGTCAGCCAGCATGTGGTTCTGTTTAACAGTTCCGTGGCGGACAACGTGAGTTACGGGGATGAAAACCCGGATCCGGCACGTATTGAAGCCGCGATTAAAGCAGCCTACCTGGCGGATGTGGTTGCCGGGCTTGAAAACGGGCTGGAGACCAATATCGGGCATAACGGCTCACGGCTTTCCGGTGGACAGCGCCAGCGGCTGGCTATTGCGCGGGCCATCTACAAGAACGCGCCGATTCTTATACTGGATGAGGCCACATCTGCGCTGGATACGGAATCCGAGCGCGAAGTGCAGGCGGCGCTGGATCAACTGATGAAAGGACGCACAACTTTTGTGATTGCGCACCGCCTTTCCACGATTGAGGGAGCGTCACGCATTGTGGTTTTGTCGGAAGGCAAAATTGTGGAAGTCGGCACGCACGAGGAATTGCTGGAAAAGGATGGCGCTTACGCCAACCTGTATAACTTGCAGTTTTCAAGGGAGATCGCCTGATCCGGGGGAACCGGGCTTCTTCCTGACGGCATGAAACCCTCGTCTTTATCCTGATAAGCTGGCTGTAATTGCCGCTTGCCAAGAGGCGGTTCAAAAGGTTATATTCATATAACAGGTTTCGTGCTTGCCTTATCCTGCATGGTGTCCGTTTTGACCTTGTTTCAGGGTTAAAAACATACTTGCAACAGCCGAAACCGCTTCATCCACCCTTCTATGGAGAGAATACTATGGATGCAGTTCGTACTGAACAGGCGGGATTTCTGGCAAGCGATGTGGAGGCGCTGAAGCGATCCATATCCAACAATCTGCGTTATCGTTCCGGAAAAATACCTCTTACCGCAACCCGCGGTGACTGGCTGCTTGCCGCCGAGCTTGCTGTCCGTAACCGGCTGGTGGAGCGCTGGATGCGCTCAAACCGGGCGTTTTATATGCAAAACCCCAAGCTGGTGTATTACCTCTCCATGGAGTTCCTGATCGGACGCACCTTCCACAACGCGCTCCAGGCACTGGATATCAGTGAAGATATGCGGCTTGCCCTGAAGGATCTCACGGTTGATATGGAGGATATTTCCAATCATGAACCGGACGCCGCTCTGGGCAATGGCGGTCTTGGTCGTCTGGCGGCCTGTTTCCTGGATTCCATGGCGACATTGAATCTGCCGAATATCGGCTATGGCATCCGCTATGAGTACGGTATGTTCAAGCAGGAACTGATTGACGGCTACCAGGTTGAAACGCCTGACTACTGGCTGCTGACGCGCGGAAATCCCTGGGAATTCCCCAGGCCGGAAGTGCAGTTCAATGTCCGTTATGGCGGGCATATCCGTCAGGAGGCTGGCCGGGCGCGCTGGGTGGATACGCACAGTGTGCTGGCGATGGCGTATGACACGATTATTCCGGGTTATGACACGGAATGCGCGACCACGCTGAGGCTGTGGTCGGCAAAGGCCGCATCGGAAATCAACCTGTCCGAATTCAATCAGGGTGATTATCTTGGGGCGGTTGAAGCCAAGAATATGTCGGAAAACGTAACACGCATCCTGTACCCGGATGATTCAACGGTGCATGGACGCGAATTGCGTCTGCGTCAGGAATATTTCTTTGTTTCCGCCAGTGTGCAGGATATGATCCGCCGTCACCAGATGAATCATTCCGGCTTTGACGATCTGGCAGATTGTATTTCCATCCATCTGAATGATACGCATCCCGTGCTGGCGGTTCCGGAACTGATGCGTATTCTTGTGGATGAGCAGGGCGTGCGCTGGGATCATGCCTGGTCGCTGACGCAACGGATTTTCTCCTATACGAACCACACGCTGATGAGTGAGGCGCTTGAAACCTGGCCTGTGGCGCTGATGGGCCGCGTGCTGCCGCGCCATCTCATGATTATTTTCGATATCAATAACGAGTTCCTTACCAAAACGGCACAGCAATTCGGCAACGATACGGATTTGATGCGCCGCATTTCGCTGATTGATGAAACCGGGGAAAGGCGTGTGCGCATGGCGTACCTGGCGGTGGTCGCCAGCCACAAGATCAACGGGGTTTCCAGGCTGCATTCCGAATTGATGAAGCAATCCATCTTTGCCGACTTTGCAAAAATTTTCCCGGATCGTTTTATCAATATCACCAACGGTATTACGCCGAGGCGCTGGGTTTCGCAGGCCAACCCGCTGTTGTCGCAGTTGATTGACGGGTACATCGGTCGCAACTGGCGGATTGATTTTGAACAGTTAAGCCAGGTGGAATCACTTTCCGGAGATGACCGTTTCATCACGGCTTTCCGTTCCATCAAGCGCCAGAACAAGCAACGTCTGGCGCGCTGGGTGCGTAACAACGTGAGTGTCAACCTGAACCTGGATTCGCTGTTTGATGTGCATATCAAGCGTATTCACGAATACAAGCGCCAGTTGCTCAATGTGCTGCATGTGATTACCCGTTACAACCGGATTGTGGCCAATCCTGAAGCGAACTGGGTGCCGCGCACGGTAATATTTGCCGGCAAGGCGGCATCGGCCTACCAGATGGCTAAAACCATCATCAAGCTGATCAACGATGTGGCCGTCAAGGTTAACAACGATCCCAGTGTGGGCGACAAGCTGAAAGTGGTGTTTATCCCGAATTATGGCGTGAGCCTGGCGGAAATGATTATCCCGGCAGCGGACCTGTCGCAGCAGATTTCCACGGCGGGTACGGAAGCTTCAGGCACGGGCAATATGAAGCTGGCGGTGAATGGCGCGCTGACTATCGGCACGCTGGACGGGGCGAATATCGAGATTATGGAAAAAGTCGGTGCGGACAATATCTTCATCTTTGGCAATACCGCCGAACAGATTGAGGATATTCGCCTCAAGTACCAGCCGCGCGAGATTTACGAGCGCAATCCGGAATTGAAGATGGTGCTGGATCAGATTCGTGACGGCTTCTTCTCGCCGGGCGATCCTGGCCGTTTCCGTCCGATTTATGATTCACTGATCAATTACGGTGACAGGTACATGCTGCTGGCGGATTATGAGAGCTATATCTCCACGCAGGAGCAGGTTGACGCGCTTTACCGCCAGGCCTTGCGCTGGGACAGGAAGGCGGTCCATAACATTGCCAATATGGGGTATTTCTCGTCAGACCGTTCGATCAGCGAATATGCCAGTGAAATCTGGAACGCGGAACCGCTCAAATCGTAAATGGGCGGGCATTTAATTGATATACTTTCGCCTTTATGAAGATTCTTTGAGTAATCCGGAAAGGCGCTAATGTCATTTGTTAAATGCAAAATCTGTGGGAAAGATGTGCTTGAAGAGGCGGCCAGATGTCCGCATTGCGATTCACTTGGCCCCAAAAAGAACCGGCGCGTCATATGGATGATGGTTATTCTGGTCGTGATTCTGGCTGTCGGTATGGGCGCGCTGATTTACAAGCGTATGCAGGAGAAAAAGCGTACCCAGGGAGAGGTTGAGGATATGAGGCGGGCCGAGAAAATACACCAGCGCATCATGTCCGCAACCTTCCTGCTGAGAACCAATGTGGCCGATCCCGCCTCGGTTCAGGTTGATGACATCAGAACCAATGTTGACGGCAGCGTGCTGTGCTATTGGTATAGCGCCAGGGACAGTGCGGGCAAGCCGCAGAAGAAAAAAGCGGTGTTTGCGGAAGGGGATTTCCATTACGCCCCCGGAAGCTGGGACATTTACTGCAACAGCAAAAACCTGATGAAAGTGCCCGAAAAACCGCCATCGGAGGATTGACGGTTTGCGTTGCATTCAAAAGCAAAAACGGGTTACCTGCAATACAGATAACCCGTTTTATTTCAAGTAACTTTTGGTCGGGACGGTGTGATTCGAACACACG
>JAISIS010000001.1 GCA_031261905.1 Burkholderiaceae bacterium | reverse complement strand
CAACAACATCCGCCTCAAGGTTGTGGGTGACCTGGGTGGCTTAAATGACAAGCTGAGGGAAACCATTGCCCGCGCGGAACAGAAAACAGCGGGGAACACCAGCCTGACGCTGACGGTATGCGCCAACTATGGCGGACAGTGGGATATTCTGCAGGCTATGGAAAAGCTGATGGCTGCGCATCTTGGCCAAACTACCTTTTTGCCGGAGCAACTGGAAACGCATTTATCCATGGCGTACGCGCCTAATCCGGATTTGTTTATACGTACAGGCGGCGAGCAGCGCATCTCCAATTTCCTGTTGTGGCAACTGGCCTATACGGAATTGTATTTTACGGAAATTTTCTGGCCGGATTTTGATGAGAATGCGCTGGATATGGCGATCACTTCCTTTCAGGCACGGGAAAGACGATTTGGTCAGACCAGTGAACAATTGCGGCATAGCTGATGTTGAAAACACGCGTACTGACGGCTCTGGGCCTGGCCATCGTTTTGCTGGCGGTGCTGTTGTCGCGTTCTTTTGCCGCTTTTGTTATCCTGACAACCATTTTTTTTGCCGGGGCTTCCTGGGAGGCGTTCCGTCTTTTTGAAAGCGCGCGCCCGGTCCCGTATGCGGCTGTATGCACCCTCCTTTTTGCGATTATTGCCTGCGTGGCAGGCGATACATTGTGTATCGCTTTGGCGGCTTTTTCGGTCGCGGCGTGGTTTTTCTGTCTGGCGCCTTCCCTTGCCCTGCCGTTTTTTGCCAGAAGCAGCCTGAAGAACCACTTGTTTGAAGGGCTTTATTTCATCAGCCTGTCCGGCAGCTTTTTTGCCTTCCTTTATTTGTACCGTCATTCCCTGATACTGCTGTTATCAGCAGTGATTCTGGTGAACATTGCGGATATTGGCGCTTATTTCGCGGGGCGGACGCTTGGCAGGCACAAACTCGCGCCCTCTATTTCTCCCGGCAAGACATGGGAAGGCGCGGCAGGAGGGCTTCTCGCTGTTATACTGGTGGCTGTTGCGACAGTTTTTATTTCCGGTCTGGAAAATGTCGTAACAGTCAGGGTTTATCGGTTTTTTGGCTGGTTCGGAATGCTTCTGGCGGCATTGCTGCTGGTCGGAATGAGCATTCTTGGCGATTTGCTGGAGTCCCGGCTGAAGCGCCGTTGCGGATTCAAGGACAGCAGCGGCCTGTTGCCCGGACATGGAGGCGTCCTGGACAGGATTGACTCATTGATTCCGGTTTTGCCGCTGACGGTTCTGATACATATGTGGACATAATTGCCATGCGTGCCGGCAAGAAAATAACAATTTTGGGGTCAACAGGTTCAATCGGCGTATCGACGCTGGATGTGTTGTCACGCCATCCGGACAGGTATTCGGTGTATGCACTGACAGCGAACAGCCGGATCGATGGCATTTTGCTGCAATGCGAGCGTTTTCATCCGGAAGTTGCCGTTGTCGGCACACCTGATGCGGCGCGTATTCTGGAAACAGCATTGCGCGGGAAAGGCTTGAAAACAGCGGTGACCTATGGTGAGAAGGCGCTGTGCGAAGTGGCTTCAGCCCCGGAAACAGAAGCGGTGATGGCAGCTATTGTGGGCGCGGTCGGATTGGCTCCGGCGCTGGCTGCGGCCCGTGCCGGGAAGAAAGTGATGCTGGCAAACAAGGAAGCACTGGTGATGTCCGGCCAGTTATTTATTGATGCCATGTCCGAAAGCAACGCAACACTTTTGCCGATAGACAGCGAGCATAACGCCATCTTTCAGTGCCTCCCCGTTTCCTATCAGCGTTCGCCGCAGCGGCATGGTGTTGAAAGAGTCGTACTGACCGCATCGGGCGGTCCTTTCCTGACGCGTCCGCTGGATTCTCTTGACAAGGTAACGCCCGAGCAGGCTATCGCTCATCCCAGATGGGTGATGGGCCGAAAGATCTCGGTTGATTCCGCAACCATGATGAACAAGGGGCTGGAAGTCATTGAAGCGCACTGGCTTTTTGGCATACCGGCTGGCCGGATTGAAGTCGTGATTCATCCGCAAAGCATTATTCATTCCATGGTGTCCTATGTGGATGGCTCGATGATTGCCCAGATGGGCAATCCTGATATGCGCATTCCCATTGCCCACGCGCTTGCATGGCCTGACCGTATAGCTTCCGGTGTCGCCCCGCTGGATTTGGCGAAAGCAGGGTATTTACAGTTTGAGAAGCCGGATTATGGCCGTTTCCCCTGCCTTAAACTGGCATACGATGCCTTGCAGGCAGGTGGCGCGACGCCTGCTATCCTGAATGCCGCCAATGAAGTGGCGGTGCAGGCTTTCCTTGACAAACGCATTGGCTTCAGGAGAATTGGCGATGTGGTTGCGCGCGTTTTGGACAGGGTGATAACAGAAAGAACCATATCTGGCCTTGAAAGCGTCCTGATGCACGATAACGCCGCCAGAAAGGCGGCAAACAGCCTGATATTTTCATGACCCTTCTGCATACTTTACTGGCTTTTATTGCGGCCCTTTCCGTGTTGATCCTGGTTCATGAACTGGGGCACTACTGGGTAGCGAGGCTGTGTAATGTCAAGGTGCTGCGCTTCTCGCTGGGAATGGGCAAAGTGCTGTTCAGCAGGAAATTCGGCCCTGACCAGACGGAATGGGCGCTTTCCATCCTGCCTGTGGGCGGGTATGTCAAATTGCTGGATGCCCGCACGGATGATCTTAATACACTGACGCCGGAAGAGCGCAAACGCGAATTCACCGGAAAGAACGTGTGGAGCCGTATTGCGATTGTGGCCGCCGGGCCGTTGTCCAATTTTCTGCTTGCCATTATCCTGCTCGGCGGCCTGTATATGTATGGCGTGCCGGAGCCGTTGGCCAGGCTGCGCGCCGTGCCTGAAAACACAGTAGCCTGGGAAGCAGGCTTGCGCGGCGGCGAGAAGATCATTGCCATGAATGAGAAACCGGTCGCGAGCTGGCAGGACGTCCGCTGGAACATCGTGCGCGACATCATGGAAAACCGTCCCGTTATTCTGGAAGTTTTGCAGCCTGCCGATATGCCGGATGGTAAACCTGCCGCCAAAACCGTGGTGTTGTCCGTTGAGCAAGACAAAGTTGGCGAACTGGATGCCGGCTTTATGGGGCGTTTTGGCCTTGCCGTTGCGCGTCCGCCTGCGATTATAGGCGCCATAGAACCGGGCAGCCCGGCTGAAAAGAGCGGGTTGCTCAAGGGCGATCATGTGATACAGGTCAACGGAGAGATGCTTATTGACGCGCTGGATTTCGTTCAGAGGATACGCCGCTCGCCGGATCGTCCGCTGCACCTGTTGGTTGTTCGCGGCGATCAGAAAGTTGAACTGACGGTAGTGCCGGAAATTTATGAGGAGAAAGATGCAGTTGTCGGTAAAATCCGGGCCGGGTTGCCGCTCGCGCCGGAAATGACCATTGTGCGCTACGGGCTTTTTGCATCAATTGCCAAGGGGGTGACGACGTCATGGGAAACAACGGATCTGACCCTGCGAATGCTTGGCAAGATGTTGATTGGCAAAGTCTCTTTAAGGAACATTACCGGTCCGATCGCCATCGCGGATTACGCTGGTCAGACGGCAAGGGCGGGAGTAATCCGGTATCTGCACTTTATTGCCTTTATCAGCATCAGCATCGGCGTCATGAATTTGCTGCCGATTCCT
>JAISIS010000102.1 GCA_031261905.1 Burkholderiaceae bacterium | reverse complement strand
CCGCCGCAATATGCCTTTGGCGCGATTGACCCGAAAACCCACGTGACCCTCTCCGGCAACCGCAATCCGCATCTGGCATGGGATGAGGTACCCGCCGGAACCAAATCCTTTGCCATCATCTGCCACGACTATGATGTGCCGTCCAAAGGTGACGACGTCAACCAGGAAGGCCGCAAAATCCCCTCCGATCTGCCGCGTGTGGATTTTTACCACTGGGTCCTGATTGATCTGCCTCCTGCACTGAGAGCCATCAGCGACAGTGAATTTTCAAGCGGTGTTACGCCGCGCGGCAAAAGCGGCCCGGCCACCCTGTACAAGGCGCGCCAGGGCATAAACGACTACAGTCCCTGGTTTGAAAGCGACAAGGACATGTCCGGCGACTATTACGGCTACGATGGCCCCTGCCCGCCATGGAATGACACCATTCCCCATCACTATATGTTCACGATTTATGCGCTGGATGTGGATAAGCTGACGGTTGGCGACAAATTCACCGGCCCTGACGCCATGTCGGCCATGGAAGGTCATATTCTGGCCAAAGCGTCCATCACCGGCGTTTATACGCTGAATCCGGATCTGGCGGGAAAAATATAGCCAAAGAAGCGTGATGAACCGATCCACCGAGTTGCTGATTATCCGCCACGGACAAACCGAATGGAATGTCGCCAGACGCCTTCAGGGCCACAGCGACATTCCGCTTAACGAAAAAGGCATGGAGCAGGCTCTGGCGCTGGCGGATGCCCTGCGGGAAGAAAGCTTCAACGCCATTTACTCCAGCGATCTGCAGCGCGCGCTGAAAACTGCTGAAGCCATCGCAAAATGGCATAACCTGCCGGTTACGGCTGACGCCGCCTTTCGCGAGCGTTCCTATGGCGTGGTTGAAGGGTTAAGCCGTGAAGAACTCAAGAGCCGCTATCCGGATGACCATGCCGCCTGGTATTCGGCGGACCCAGATCACCGTTTTCCGGCAGGTACTCGTCCTTCCGAAAGCATCCGCACCCTGCACAACCGCGCCATTGACGCAATTTTCCGCATTGCTGGGCAACATGCCGGGGAAAAAATCATCCTTGTCGCCCACTTCGGCATCATAGAGGCAGCCTACCGGGCAGCCAACGACCTGCCGCTGGACATCCGCAACCGCGTCCCCGTCGCCAACACCAGCATCAACCGCTTCCTCGTCCGCGACACGCAGATCAAGTTGCTGGAATGGGGCGGGTAAAGCATGGGTAAGGGATAAACAGGGCTTGTCAGGAAAAAATCAATGACCAAAAAGACCGCCAAAAGCCTGCAAATCCGCAACAGCACAGCGGAATTCCTGATTTTTTCCTACCAGTCCCATGCCGATGGCGTGGAAGTCCGTGTACAGGACGGCACCATCTGGCTGAGCCAGAAGCAGATGGGAATATTGTTTGATACCACCCCTGAAAATATTCTGACCCATCTCAGAAATATATTCAAAACAGAGGAACTACAGGCGGATTCAGTTACTAAGGAATTTTTAGCAACTGCCTCTGATGGCAAAAATTACCGGATAAAACACTACAATCTAGACGCCATTATCGCTGTAGGCTATCGCGTCAACTCCAAACGCGCCACCGCTTTCCGGCAATGGGCTACCGGCATATTGCGGGACTATGCCCTGCGTGGCTATCTCATAGATAAAAAACGCATGGAAAATGGCGCATTTCTGGATGAGGATTATTTCGAGCATCTGCTGGCGGAAATCCGTGAAATACGCCTTTCGGAACGAAGGTTCTACCAGAAAATCACCGATATTTACGCAACGGCGATGGATTACGACAAGCACTCGCCGCTGACACGCGATTTCTTTGCCAAAGTGCAGAATAAAATGCACTATGCCATTCATGGACACACCGCCGCCGAACTGATTTGCAACCGCGCCGATGCGGAAAAAGAGCATATGGGACTTACCAGTTGGACCAACAGCCCGGACGGCAAAATCCTGAAAACCGATGTGGTTGTCGCCAGGAATTACCTGAATGAAGCGGAACTGGAGTCCCTGGGACGCGTAGTCAACGCCTACCTTGACCTTGCCGAAGACCGCGCACGCCGCCATGTACCAATGACCATGGAAGACTGGGCCAAACGCCTGGACATTTTCCTATCGGCAGATGACAGGGAAATCCTTCAGGACGCCGGGAAAATATCCGCCAGGATTGCCAGGGAACATGCTGAAAGCGAGTTTGAAAAGTTTCGTATTGTGCAGGATAGATTATTTAAATCGGATTTTGATGCTATGTTAGAAACAAAAAAAACATGATCGGATGTTGGCCGGGGTGGTCTCTAACAAGGGGAGGTTACAATATGACAAACTCATTCTATAACTTCCCAATGCCCCTTATACGTACCTACTCGTTGCAAAATACCACGCTTTTGTAACCTATTTGTCCTATAGCGGATAACATCCTTGCTCAAGCCTAGTTCGGTAGCCAATTCTGCCAATGTCACCCTTGGATTCTGGCGTAAGGCTGAAAGAATTTTGTGTTCGATATCGTCAACAGAGTCGTGGGAGTCGTGGGAGTTTTGGCCACATCACCTGCCTCAAAGGATGGGCGTGGGAAATCGGTAATGAACAGATTACCAAAAATATCCGCTAAACATCCACCGAAACGCTTTTGCTACAATAGCGCCTTTCCCGCTGCTTTTAACCGTACGCCATGCAACTCGGCCCCTATACCCTCCCCAACAACATCTTCGCCGCCCCGATGGCGGGGGTGACGGATAAGCCTTTCAGGCAGCTTTGCAGGCAACTGGGTGCGGGGTATGCAGTGGCGGAGATGGCGGCTGCCAATCCTCTTTTGTGGCAAACCCGGAAAAGCAAAAAACGCGTGGCGGACAGGGATGAACCCGAACCTCGCGCTGTCCAGATTACCGGGGCAGACCCGGCCATGATGGCCGAATGCGCCCGCCACCACGTGGGGCTGGGCGCGCAGATCATTGACATCAACATGGGCTGCCCCGTCAAGAAAGTCTGCAACAACTGGTCCGGCTCAGCCCTGCTGCGGGATGAAAAACGGGTGGCGGATATCCTGGAAGCGGTGGTAAAAGCCGTTGCTGTCCCGGTTACACTGAAATACCGCACCGGATGGAACCGGGAAAACAAGAATGCTGTAACGGTTGCGAAGATTGCGGAGGCGGCAGGGATTGCCATGCTGACCCTGCACGGACGCACCCGTGAAGACATTTACAATGGCGAAGCAGAGTACGATACGATAGCCCAGGTGAAGCAGGCCATCAGCATCCCGCTTGTCGCCAACGGGGACATTGATTCGCCCGAAAAAGCGCGGAAAGTGCTGGAGGCCACCGGAGCGGACGCCATCATGATTGGCCGTGCCGCGCAGGGCAGGCCGTGGATATTCCGCGAAATTGCGCACTATCTCCGGACCGGCGAACTGATGCCGCCCCCGGATGTTGCAGAAGTGCAACATCTGATCAGGCAGCATTTACTGGCACATTACGATTTTCATGGTGAAATTGCCGGTGTAAGGAGTGCCAGAAAGCACATCGGATGGTACACTAATAACTTGCACGGTTCAGAAGTTTTCCGAAAGCACATTAACCTGACTGATTCCTGCACGGAGCAGCTGGATGAGGTGGACGCTTTCTTTGAATCGCAGCTGCAATACGGTAAAAAATTACAATACGGGAACCTGCCGCACGTGTCATTTGTATCCTGATGCAGGTCCCTTTGCACACTCGATGAACACACCATGAGCAAAGAGCACATTCAGGAAGCCGTACGAAGAAGTCTGCGGAACTATTTTGAAACGCTGGACGGGCAAAAACCCACAGGTCTCCATAAAATGTTCATGGACGCCGTTGAATATGCCTTGCTTGACGAGGTGATGAATTACACCAGAGGCCACCAGACAAAGGCGGCCGATATGTTGGGCATAAACCGGAACACCTTGCGAAAGAAGCTGCAGGAGCACGATCTGCTCTAGGCGCGACATGAGCGCTTTTGCCCTGTTATTCCTGATTCTGATTTTGATTCACCATGACCCGATTCGCCCTGATTTCCGTTTCCGATAAAACCGGTATCGTTGATTTCGCCCGTTCGCTTTCCGCGATGGGGATATCCATTCTCTCCACCGGCGGCACGGCAAGCCTGCTTCAGGAAAACGGCATCTTTGTGACCGAGGTGGCGGATTACACCGGCTTCCCGGAAATGCTGGATGGCCGCGTAAAGACCCTGCATCCCAGGATACACGGCGGCATCCTGGCAAGACGCGATCTGGATTCCCATACATCGGCTATCGCAAAGCACGGCATTTCCGCCATTGATATGGTGGTGGTCAACCTGTACCCTTTTGAACAAACCATCGCCTCACCGCAATGCACGCTGGAAGACGCGATTGAAAACATTGATATCGGCGGCCCCGCCATGCTGCGCTCCGCCGCCAAGAATTACCGCGATGTCACCGTAATCTGCGACCCAGCGGATTATTCCCGCGTGCTGGAAGAAATGCGGCAACAGGGCGGGATGCCGGGTGAAAACAGCCGCTTTGAACTGGCCGCGAAAACTTTCGCGCACACCGCCCGCTATGATGGCGCGATCGCCAACTATCTTTCCAGCCTGGGCGAAGAAAAAAGTCACGCAACCCGCGCCGCCTGGCCTCAAACGCTGAACCTGCAATTCGAAAAAGTGCAGGAAATGCGCTATGGCGAAAACCCGCACCAGTCCGCAGCCTTTTACCGGGAGCATACGGTACCCGGCGGAGCGCTGGCGGGTTATACGCAACTTCAGGGCAAGGAATTGTCATACAACAATATCAGCGATGCCGATGCCGCCTGGGAATGCGTCAAAACCTTTGACGAACCCGCCTGCGTCATCATCAAGCACGCCAACCCCTGCGGCGTTGCCACAGGTAGCGACCCGGCGGAAGCATATATGCGCGCCCTCCAGACAGACCCGGAAGCAGCGTTTGGCGGCATCATTGCCTTTAACCGTGAATTGGACCAGAAGGCGGCTGAAGAAGCATCCAGATTATTTGTCGAGGTGCTGATCGCACCGGCATTCTCCCCGGAAGCACGCGCAATCTTCTCCGGCAAGAAGAATGTGCGCCTGCTGGAAATCCCGCCTGGCAACCATCCAAACGATTTCGAAGTACGGCGGGTAGGCGGCGGCCTGCTGCTGCAATCGCCCGATATCGCCAACATAGATGTGCCTGACCTGAGTATCGTCACTCAAAAGGAACCCTCGCCGCAGCAATTGCGCGATATGCTCTTTGCCTGGCGGGTGGCGAAATTTGTCAAATCCAACGCCATCGTTTTTTGCCGTGACGGAATGACACTGGCTATCGGCGCGGGCCAGGTGAGCCGTGTGGACGCTGCGAGGACAGCCGTGATGAAAGCGAAAAACGCGGGCCTTTCTCTGGCGGATACCGCTGTGGCTTCCGATGCCTTTTTCCCCTTCCGGGACGGGCTGGATATTGTGGCCGATGCAGGCGCCACCTCGATTATCCAGCCGGGCGGCTCCATACGGGATCAGGAAGTGATTGACGCGGCAAACGAGCGCGGCCTCACTATGGCCTTTACCGCTATACGCCACTTCCGCCACTAGCCGTGGCAATTGTCGGGAACAAGCGCGCATGAGGATTCTTGGCATTGATCCCGGACTCAGAGTAACCGGCTTTGGCGTCATCGAAAAACAGGGGACGCAGCTTTCCTACATCGCCTCCGGAACTGTCACCACCCCGGCGGACGCGGAGTTGCCGCAGCGCCTGAAAACCATACTGGAAAGCGTTGGCGAAATTATCGCCACCTATCGCCCCGATTGCTCGGCGATCGAAAAGGTATTTGTGAACGTCAACCCCCAGTCCACCCTGCTCCTGGGGCAGGCAAGGGGCGCGGCAGTTTGCGCGCTGGTCAGCGCGGAGCTTGCGGTTTCGGAATATACCGCGCTACAGATCAAGCAGGCGGTGGTAGGGCACGGCAAGGCCAGGAAAACCCAGGTGCAGGAAATGGTCAAACGCCTGCTTTCCCTGCCCGCGCCGCCCAAAAGCGATGCGGCAGACGCGCTGGGTGTTGCCATCTGCCATGCACACGCCTTTGACGCGTTAAACACCATACAGAAAGCCGCTGCGCTTAAGCCCAAAAGCGGCTTCCGTATTCGCCGCGGACGCCTTATCCGCTGAAGCAACGCCAGGGAAGTGTGGTATATATAGGCATATCTATTAATCCTTCCGGAACTCATCATGATAGGCCGCATTCACGGCA
>JAISIS010000085.1 GCA_031261905.1 Burkholderiaceae bacterium | reverse complement strand
CCTTGATGGCGGCGCACACGTCATCCGTATCCACTTCAATGATGTCATCCACATATTTCCTTGCCAGGCGGAAGGTTTCGCGCCCGACCTGCTTGACCGCCGTCCCGTCTGAAAACAGCCCGACTTCCGGCAAGGTGACGCGACGCCCGGCTTTCAGGCTTCTTGCCATTGCGTTTGAATCCACAGTTTCCACGCCGATCACCCGTATTTCGGGCCGTATCTGCTTGATGTAGGCCGCTATGCCCGCAATCAGGCCGCCTCCGCCAATGGCGACAAAAACCGCATGGATCGGGCCAGGATGCTGCCGCAGTATTTCCATGCCGATAGTGCCCTGCCCGGCAATAACACAGGGGTCGTCAAAGGGATGGATGAATGTCAGCCTGTGCTGCTTTTCCAGCGCCAGCGCGTGTTCGCAGGTTTCGGAAAAGGAATCGCCATGGAGGACGATTTCAACATGTTTGCCGCCATGCGCCCGGACGGCTTCAATCTTGACCGGAGGCGTGGTGGTGGGAATAACGATCATGGAGCGGCAGCCCAGGCGGTTTGCCGCGAGCGCCACGCCCTGGGCATGGTTGCCTGCCGATGCGCAAATGACCCCGTTTTTCAGTTGGGCGGGCGAAAGGCGGGCCATTTTGTTGTACGCGCCGCGCAACTTGAAACTGAAAACGCGCTGCATGTCCTCGCGTTTCAGCAAGACGCGGTTCCCTGTGCTTTGCGAAAGGTGCGGCGCAGGCTCAAGCGGCGTTTCCTCCGCGACATCGTAAACGCGGGCGGGTAGGATATTTTTCAGATAGTCGGTCATAATGCGCCTGGATAAGGCTGATTGGCGTGCGACACATTATAATCCAGTCCGGGGCCGAAGAAATGGTCGCGCACTTTTCCCGCGTCCGCGTTGCCGGGCCAAACATGACAAAAAGCGGGGATGCTCATGTGTCCCTGAACTGAGCCAACATGATTGAATCCGCCGTTCACTGGCTGCTGGGCTACCTTGCCATCCCGGAAATCGGGCTGACTTCGGTATTTATTATCTGCCTTGTATCAGCCACTCTGTTGCCGATGGGATCGGAACCGGCTGTCTTTGCCGTTATCGCTGCGGATAACCACCTGTTCTGGCCTGTAATGGCGGTAGCGACACTGGGCAATACGCTGGGCGGCGTGGTGAATTACTGGATCGGCCTGGGGACGCGCGAAGCCTTTGCCAGGGAAAAGGAAACCCGATGGTTTGGCTGGCTGGGGCGTTACGGCGCCAAGACCATGCTGCTTTCCTGGCTGCCGGGAATCGGCGACCCCATCTGCACGCTGGCGGGATGGCTGCGGCTGCCTTTCTGGCCCAGCGTATTTTATATGGCGGTGGGCAAATTCCTGCGCTATCTCGTTATGACCACACTGCTTTTGCATATCCCGCAGGAATACTGGCGCGGCATTGCCAGGCTGCTTGGGTAACGCTACTGCGCCAATAAAAACATGAAAGGACCGGCACCAATGAAAACCTCCTGCGTATTATGCCACCCGTCACCGGAAGAAACGATCATCCTTCAGCGGGAGAAATGGCGGGTAATACTGGCAGGGGACGCGGCCTTCCCCGGCTTTTGCCGGGTCATCTGGAAAAACCATGTGACCGAGATGACCGACCTGACGCCACCGGAGCGCGCGGAATTGCTTAACGCGGTATTTTCCGTTGAACAGGCCATTCGCGATGTGATGCGCCCTGACAAGGTGAATCTGGCCAGCCTGGGAAATATGGCGCCGCACCTGCACTGGCATGTGATACCGCGCTTTGCCGATGATACGCATTTCCCGGAATCCGTCTGGGGAAAAGCGCAACGCGAGCCGGACAACGCCACCCTGGAAAAAAGGCGCGCCCTGCTGCCGGAACTGAAAGCAGCCATACGGCGGATACCGTAACAAGTTGTGAACGCTTTATAATATGCCAGGTTTTGCACCGTTTACCGATAACCCGTCCTGATGAAGATCCTGGCAGACATCTGTTCATGAATAAAAAAACCCATTTCGGCTTTGCATCGGTCAACGCGAAAGAAAAAGCGGAGAAAGTGGCTGGTGTGTTCAACCGGGTTGCGCAACACTATGACCTGATGAACGATCTGATGTCGGCCGGGCTGCACCGGGCATGGAAAGCCTTTACGGTAGCCCAGGCGGGCGTCCGGGAAGGTTTCCGGGTACTGGATATCGCGGGCGGAACGGGCGATCTGACGCGTGCTTTCGCGCATCAGGCCGGCGAAAGCGGCCAGGTGTGGCTTGCCGACATTAATGAATCCATGTTGCGCCTGGGACGCGACAAGCTGCTGAACCAGGGCATTCTGGCGCCGGTGCTGCTGTGCGATGCGGAAAAGCTGCCTCTTCCGGACAATTATTTTGACAGGGTATCGGTCGCCTTCGGCCTGCGCAACATGACGCACAAGGAAACCGCGCTTGCCGAAATGCTGCGTGTGCTGAGACCGGGCGGAAAATTACTGATACTGGAGTTTTCAGCCATTTGGAAACCGCTGCAAAGCCTGTATGATATATATTCTTTTTCCGTCCTGCCGTGGCTTGGCAGGCATATTGCCAAAGATGCCGACAGTTACCGCTATCTGGCGGAATCCATCCGTATGCACCCTGACCAGGAAACACTCCTGCGCATGTTGCAGGAAGCGGGATTTGTCGGCGTAAAGTATTTTAATCTGACAGCCGGTATTGCGGCCTTGCATACCGGTCTGAAACTGTAAACAGGGAGTTTATGAAAAAAATATTGCTTGCTTTCGTCGTTATTGCCAGTTTGTCTGCCGTTACGGTATCGGAAGCGTATGCACGCCGTTTCGGAGGCGGTTCGTTTGGCCGCCAGTCCGCAAATGTTGGCCGGATGGCGCCAATGCAGCGAAACCAGCCTGCCATGAATCAGGCCCAGCAAAAACAGGCTGCGGCAAACCAGCAATCGCGGCAGGGGGCCAACACGGCAAGGCAACCCAGCCGATGGGGCGGCATTCTGGGCGGTGCGCTGCTCGGCCTTGGCCTGGGCGCATTGCTCTCGCATATGGGCATCGGCGGGCAACTGGCAGGCATGCTCAGCACGATATTGATGTTCCTGCTTATATGGTTCGCCGTCAAAATGGTGCTTCGCCTCCTGACAAGACGGCAGCAACCGGCCTATTCTCCCGATGCCGGGCCGATGGGCTACTATGAGGCGCCTTCACAGGATAACGCGCCGCAAATCGGTTCCGGCCTCCCGCCGCCGGGCGCGCTTTCACAACCGGACACGATAGACAACGGCGCGCAGCCGTTTACCTGGAGTATCCCGGCTGATGTTGATATCAACGCTTTTGTCAGAAGCGCAAAATCCTACTTTATCCGGATGCAGGCGGCCTGGGACAAGGCGGATATTGACGATATTCACGAATTTACCACACCTGAAATGTTTGCCGAGATGAAGCTGCAATTGCAGGAGCGCGGGCCGGGTGAAAATGTGACCGATGTGGTTTCGCTGGATGCCGAGTTGCTCGGCATGGAAACGATTGGCAATGAATATTTTGCCAGCGTAAAATTCAGCGGCTCCATAAAGGAATCCAAAGACGCGGAGCCAACGGCTTTTTCCGAAGTATGGAACCTGACGCGCCCGCTTTCCCGCAAGGAAGGCTGGGTATTGGCCGGTGTACAGCAGTTGTCCTGATTGCCTGCCTGAAAGCCTCTGGCGGCTGGCAGACGGGATGCGGCGTCAAGGCCGCAACAACAAACGGAGAATTGCCGGATAATGCGGAAAATTTGGCGGCTGTTGACAATCTTCTGGGTGGCCATTCGGTACGGACTGGATGACGTTGTCCTTTCCAGTATGGGTGGGCCGCGTTATTTCGCGCTGTTCCGCTATCTTTTTTTCTGGCGCAACCTGAGTATGCCGCGCGCCATGCGGCTCAGGCTGGCGCTCGAAACCCTGGGGCCGATTTTTGTCAAGCTGGGGCAGGCGCTGTCCACACGGCGCGACCTGATGCCGGACGACATAATTGAGGAACTCTCCCTTTTACAGGACAGGGTTCCGCCATTTGATTCCGAACTTTCCGTCAGGCAGATTACCGACTGTCTGGGCAAGCCGCCTGAAATACTGTTTGCCCACTTTGAGCGCGAACCTGTCGCCTCCGCATCGGTCGCACAGGTACATTTCGCCATCCTGCACAATGGCACGGAAGTGGCCGTCAAGGTGCTGCGCCCCGGCATGAAGAAATGGATTGATCGCGATATCGAGCTGATGCGCGCCATTGCCATCTGGAGCGAAAAACGCTGGGAAGACGCGCGCCGCCTGCGCCTGCACGATGTCATCAACGAATTTGACAAATCCCTTCAGGATGAACTGGATCTGATGCGGGAGGCGGCGAATTGCAGCCAGTTCAAACGCAACTTTGCCGGTTCTTCCCTGCTGGTCGTGCCGGAAGTTTACTGGGAATACTGCTCAAGCGGCGTGATGGTGATGGAGCGCGTCAGAGGCATTCCGGTTTCCCGGACAGACCGGCTGGTCAAGGAGGGAATTGACCTCAAAAAGCTGGCCAATGATGGCGTTGAAATTTTCATGACCCAGGTTTTCCGCGATGGCTTCTTTCATGCCGACATGCACCCTGGCAATATTTTCATTTCTGTCGAAGAGCAAACCTATGGCCGCTATGTTGTCATTGATTTCGGCATTGTCGGTACGCTGAATAATTTTGACAAGGCTTACCTGGCCGAGAATATCCTGGCTTTTTTCCATCATGATTACCGCCGTGTCGCCGAAGCGCATATCGAATCCGGCTGGGCGCCCGGAAATACGCGTGTGGAAGAACTGGAAGCGGCAGTACGCACCTGTTGTGAACCGATCTTTGACAAGCCGCTCAAGGATTTTTCCCTGGGTCAATTGCTGATACGCCTTTT
>JAISIS010000061.1 GCA_031261905.1 Burkholderiaceae bacterium | reverse complement strand
TTTTACCGAAGCGTACAAGCGTTATCAAAGCCCACTCATGTTGCGCGAGGGTTTGCTGGTTGCCTTCTTCCTTGCGGGGCTGGTTGTGCTGGGGGGTATGCAAAAATGGTGGTTGCAGCCGATTCTGGCCGGTATGGATTCCCTCATGCTGTTTATTGGTTCCACTTTGTTGACGGCGATAACTGATAATGCCGCGCTAACCTACCTGGGGTCGCTGGTTGATGGTTTGCAGGATGCCGGTAAATACGCACTGGTTGCGGGTGCAGTAACCGGTGGCGGTCTGACGGTGATTGCCAATGCGCCCAATCCAGCCGGGTTTTCTATCCTGAAGGGGGCTTTTGAAGAGGAATCCATTAATCCTCTGACTATGTTTTTGTTCGCACTGCCGCCAACAATAGTTGCCGCGCTTTGCTTCTTTTTCCTGTAAGTTCGCCAGGAGTGGTGTGATGTTATCGGCTGCGACCGATGCAATCCCGTTTGCGATTCAGCACACAGGTTTGCCGCCTTCTTCATATGGCGTCAAAAGGGTATAATGCGAACCATGAATTTGGTACCTGATCCTCAGCTGGAGTCCTTGCGCATTCCCCCTCATTCCCTTGAAGCGGAGCAGTCCGTGCTGGGGGGCTTGTTGCTTGATAATGCCGCATGGGATCGCATTACCGGATTGCTGGGACAGGATGATTTCTACCGTTTTGACCATCGTCTTATTTTTCAGCAGATTGCTACGCTGGTAGGTGCTTCAAAGCCTGCGGATGTGATTACCGTCTATGAATCGCTGTCCGCTATCGGGAAGGCGGAAGAGGTGGGAGGCCTGTCTTATTTGAATATGTTGGCGCAAAATACGCCTTCTGCCGCCAACATAAGGCATTATGCGCAAATTGTGCGGGATCGTAGCATATTGCGAAAGCTGATTACCGTATCGGATGAGATTTCAGGAACCGCCTTTAACCCGCAGGGCAGGGAAGTCAAGAAAATTCTGGACGAAGCCGAAGCCAGAATTTTTTCCATTGCCGAGGATGGGTCCAGGGGCGTTCAGGGCTTTCATGAGATCAGGCCGCTTTTGGGGCAGGTGGTTGAGCGGATTGACGAGTTGTATAACCGGGAAAACAAGAATGATGTGACCGGTGTGCCTACCGGCTTCATTGATCTGGATAGAAAAACATCCGGCCTTCAGCCGGGTGATCTGGTTATTGTGGCCGGACGCCCTTCTATGGGCAAAACGGCGTTTTCAGTCAATATCGGCGAGCATGTCGCCATCGAGAGTGGCTTGCCGGTGGCTATCTTTTCCATGGAAATGAGTGGTCCCCAGCTTGCCATGCGTATGATTGGTTCTGTCGGAAGGCTTGACCAGCACAAGCTGAGGACGGGCCAACTGGCGGAAGATGACTGGCCCAGGCTGACCTATGCCATCCAGAAAATGAATGACGCGCAGATGTTTATTGACGAGACACCGGCGCTTTCCAGTGATGCCCTGCGCTCCAGTGCCCGTCGTCTGGCCAGGCAATGCGGTCAATTGGGGCTTATTATTGTAGACTATCTGCAACTGATGTCTCCCAATTCGGCAGGGGAAAACCGCTCAACGGAGATTGGTGAAATGTCGCGAGGGTTAAAAGCGCTGGCCAAGGAACTGGCTTGCCCGGTAATCGCGCTTTCCCAGTTGAACCGCTCGGTTGAGCAGCGCCCCAACAAGCGTCCCCAGATGTCGGATTTGCGCGAGTCCGGTTCAATTGAGCAGGATGCCGACCTGATTTTGTTTATTTACCGGGATGAAGTGTATAACCCGGATTCGCCCGACAAGGGCATAGCTGAAATTATTATCGCCAAGCAGCGGAATGGCCCTATAGGGGAAGTCAGGCTGACTTTTACCGGGCAGCATACCCGGTTTGACAATTATTCGGGTGTGCAGGGTATGTATGAAAGCTGAAATATGTCGCCGCCTTAAATCACACTAACGGAAAGCGAAAGAGAATTATGTTTGGACGTTTTATGCCCACTGACGGGAAGTTCTTTGACCTCTTCAATCAGCATGCAGAACTGTGCGTGAGAGGCGCACGCGAACTGGTAGGGCTGATGGTACACTTTGATAATCTGGAAAGGCGCCTTCATGCCATTGAAGGTATCGAAAAGCAGGCCGACAAGGTGACGTACATGACGGTTGGCGTGTTGCATCGCACCTTTATTACACCGCTTGACCGTGAGGATATCCATCGCCTGATCACCAAGATGGATGATGTACTGGATATGATGGAGGACGCGGCGCAAACGGTATCGCTGTATGATATCCAGACTATCACGCCGGAGGCCAAACGCCTGGCGGAATTATGCCTGTCCTGCACGGAAAGGATGCAGGAAGCGCTTTCCCTTCTGCACGACATGAAACATTCACGCCAGATACTGGAAGTGTGCGAAGAGATTGACCGGCTGGAATCCGATGCGGATCATGTGATGCATGCCGCCATCTCGAAGTTGTTCCGGGATGAACCGGATGTCCGGAACCTTATCAAGCTCAAGGCAATGTATGAATTCCTCGAAAATGTTACCGACCTGTGCGAGGATGTCGCCAATATCATTGAAGGCATCGTGGTGGAGAATGCCTGAGTGTCCGGAACGGTTTTCCTGATGATCCCGGGTATGTCCGCCCGCGTTGTTTCTTTTTTCTGATTGACGGTTTTTCATGCCAACTTATCACATCAGCATTTATATTCTGGTTTTTCTGATTGCCCTGGCGCTGGTTTTCGATTTCATGAACGGGTTTCATGACGCGGCCAACGCTATCGCAACAGTTGTTTCAACCGGCGTTCTCAAGCCACATACGGCAGTTGCCCTGGCGGCGCTGTCAAACTGTGTCGCCATTTTTGTATTTGATGTGCATGTGGCGGCTACGGTAGGGAAAGGAACCGTCAACCCGGCGGTAATCGATCATTATGTGGTGTTTGGCGCACTGGTTGGCGCCATAGCATGGAATGTTATTACCTGGTATTACGGTATTCCTTCCTCTTCATCCCACGCACTGATTGGCGGACTTGTGGGAGCGGCCATCGCCAAGGCAGGCGCCGGGTCGCTGGTGACTTCCGGTCTCTTCAAGACGATTGCGTTTATTGTTATTTCGCCTTTTCTCGGGTTTTTGCTGGGATCGCTCATGATGCTTCTGGTTTCCTGGATCTTTGTTAATTCCCAGGCGCGTACGGTGGACCGCTGGTTTCGGCGTCTGCAACTGGTTTCCGCTTCGCTGTATAGCCTGGGGCATGGCGGTAATGACGCGCAGAAAACGATGGGTATTATCTGGATGCTGCTGATAGCCGCAGGAACCATGCCTGCGGACGGCAAGTTGCCGTTATGGGTTGAGATAAGCTGTTATGCCGCCATCAGTACAGGCACTCTTTTCGGGGGCTGGCGCATCGTCAAAACCATGGGACAGAAAATTACGAAATTAAAGCCGGTCGGTGGTTTTTGCGCGGAAACCGGTGGTGCGATGACGCTTTTTCTTGCCACGGCGCTGGGTGTTCCGGTTTCTACCACCCACACCATTACCGGCGCGATTGTGGGTGTCGGTTCATCCAGGAAAATGTCGGCGGTGCGCTGGGGCGTAGCCGGCAATATTGTCTGGGCATGGATTCTCACTATTCCGGCATCGGCCTTTATTGCAGCCGTAGCCTGGTGGTGCGGCACGCGGATTTTCTGACGCGCCGCAACAAGCAGGCGTCAGTGCTTTCTGGTACGTTCCCGCCGGTTGGCCAGGATTGAACTGAACAACGAGGCAATAATCAGGAAGGCGCCCAGGAGACCGGTAACAGCTTCCGGAATATGGGCATTGACTCCGAACAGCATCAGCAGCGCCAGTGCGCCGATGGCCCAGAAGGCGCCGTGCTCCAGATAACGGTATTGCCCCAGAGTGCCCTTGTGTACCAGCAAAATCGTAAAACTTCGTACAAACATAGCGCCTGCGCCCAGGCCCAGCGCGATAATGAAAAGATTGTTGGTGAGCGCGAAAGCGCCCAGCACGCCGTCAAATGAAAAACTGGCGTCAATCAACTCCAGATACAGGAAGCCGCCAACACCCTGCCTGACGATATGCTGGGCCGTTTCCGGATTTCCGGGATTGAGCAGCGATGCCATGCCTTTTGTCAGGATGAAGGTGATGACGCCCCACATACCGGCAAGGATGAATTCGTTGCGATGAACCTGTGGCAGGATGTAGGAAACCATGATGATGACCAGCAGCGCAATGGCGGCTTCAATGGCTTCCATCTGGCCCAGTTTGGTCAGGGGTTTTTCAATATAAAAGAGCCAGTGTTCGGTTTTGTGTCTGGCGACGAAAAAGCTGAAACACACCATCAACAGGAAAGCGCCACCGAATGCGGCGATCTGGTGGTGGGCAGATGCCATGATGCGGGCATATTCATCAGGCCAGTAAATGGCCAGGTCAATGGCATGGGTTGGCGCGATGTTACCAACCAGGCTGACGATCAGGAGGGGAAAAATCAGCCGCATGAGGAAAACGGCAACCAGAATACCCCACAACAAAAAGCGTTGCCGCCAGGGATCGTCCCAGTGCTCCAGAACGCCAGCGTTGACAACGGCATTGTCAAACGATAAAGCGACCTCAAGGGCTGTCAGGAAACAGACGGTAAAAACCGCGCCGATGCCGCCCAGGAAAAAAGCGGCAATGACAGCAACAATGCAAACAGTAAAAGAGCCCCAGAAGTGCGAAATGATCGTTTTCATGGGGCTGGCTTTCAGGTTGCCAGGAAAGATTTCTTTATATAGAGCGGCATGCTGACATGCGGGATGGATTTGGCCCTGGAGAGTACCCGGCTGACCGCTTTGGAGACCCGTTGAGCGGCCATGTCAATGGCGCTTGTAATGTCTGCCGCCAAGCCGGTAACCACGATGGGCGACATGCCGGGAAGCTTCACCTGGATCTGGCAACGTTTGTCAATGCCTCCACGCGGGCCATTTGTGTCAGTCAGGCGGATGGTGATGTCCTGCACATTTTTTTGGCCGCGCGTCAGTACAGTATCCAGCCGTGCCGTAATATAGTTTCTTAACGATTCACTGGCCTTTACGCCTTTGGCGATGATGGTGGGTGTCATGTTTCCTCCCGCAACGGCAATAGCAATGTATTTATTGTAATGAATAGCTATTCATTAAAAAAGAGAAGATAATAGTAGTATTACTTCTAAAAAATCGAACAATGAGTAATCCAACCCTCAATTTTCGCCATCTGTATTATTTCTGGGTCGTTGCCAAGGAAGGAGGTATCACCAGGGCTGCCAGGCGACTGGATGTTGCTGTACAAACTATCAGTATGCAGTTGGCACAACTGGAAAAGGCGGTGGGCAAGACCCTGTTTGCGCCTCAGGGGAGGCGCATTGTTCTGACGGAAGCAGGACGACTGGCGCTGGGATATGCCGACCAGATTTTTATGCTTGGCGAACAGCTTGAAGAAGCGTTGGCCGAGGAGGATATCGGGCGCAGTATGCGGTTGACGGTTGGCATTTCTGATTCCCTGCCCAAGCTGATTGCTTATCGCCTGCTGGAAACGGCACTTTTGATGCCGCAGCGTTTGAGGATAGAGTGTTATGACGGTGAATTCGAGGCCTTGCTGGCGGATCTGGCGCTGCATCGGCTGGATGTGGTACTGACAGACAGACCTGTTGCGCCCGGGACCAGCCTGCGTGTGTTCAGTCATGAACTGGGAGATTGCAAAATCGGCCTGTTTGGCGCGCAAGCGCTGGTGACGCAATATAAATCCCGATTTCCGGGTTGCCTTCAGGGTGCGCCTGTACTGTTGCCGACGCGGAACAATATTCTGCGTGCCCGCCTGGACCAGTGGTTTGAACGCAATGGGCTACGCCCTAATATTGTGGGGGAATTTGAAGATCACGCGCTGCTTATGACTTTTGGGCGAAACGGCCTGGGGATGTTTCCCGCGCCCATGCCGCTTGAAGCGGATATACGCGAGCGTTTCCACGCGGCGCCAGTGGGGGAACTGACGGATGTCAGAGAGTACTATTATGCGGTTTCAGCTGAAATGAAGATCCGTCATCCTGCGGTTGAAGCTATTCTTTCAGTTCCACATGCCGGTATTTTCAGCGATGTTTTCGAAAAGATAGTCATGGCAGGAGATTTGCCAGAGAAATGAATTGTTCTGGCGTAATGTCTTCCGGACGCTTGGCCGGATCAATGCCGATGTCAATCAGTTCCTGTTCGCCAAAGAGAGGGGCCAGGGTGTTGCGAAGGATTTTCCGGCGCTGGGAAAAAGCCTGGGCGACTGTTTTTTCCAGTTTCCCGGCATCACATGCCGCAGGATGTTTGCGGGGGATCATGCGCACGATGGCGGAATTTACTTTAGGTTGTGGGGTAAAGGCGTCAGGCGGTACGGTAAACAGCATGTCCATGTGGTATTGCCATTGCAGCATCACGGAAAGACGGCCATAGGTCTTGCTGCCGGGCGCGGCGATCATGCGTTCCACGACTTCTTTTTGCAGCATGAAGTGCTGGTCTTCAATATGCCGGATGAAGGAAGCCAGATGAAATAGCAGAGGCGTGGAAATGTTATATGGCAGATTGCCGACAACGCGTATTTTTCGGTCATCGGCAATACGGCTGAAATCAAACCGGAGGGCATCTCCCTGATGGATGATAAGGTTGTCGGTCGGCCAGGTTTGCCTTAAGCGGGCAACCAGGTCGCGATCCAGTTCAATGACATGAAGTTGGGGCAGGGCGCGAAGCAAAAGGCGTGTCAGCGCGCCCAGGCCGGGGCCGATTTCAATAATAAAATCGTTTGCCCGGGGCGCGATTGCAGTAAGGATGGCTTCCAGAACAGTGGAATCTTTCAGGAAGTTTTGTCCAAAGCGTTTTCGTGGCGTGTGTTTCATGGCCCCTGGAGAGTCGATGTGGCGACAAGTTGCTGCCGGGCGGCCATCTCGGCGGCTATGCGGATGGCTTCGGTCATGCTTCCAGCGTCTGCGAGGCCGGTTCCCTGAATGGCAATATCCAGCGCGGTACCGTGATCTACCGAGGTGCGTATGAGCGGCAGACCCAGGGTAATGTTGACGCCTTGTCCGAATGTCGCGTATTTCAGGACGGGAAGCCCCTGGTCGTGATACATCACAAGAAAGCAGTCAGCCTGTTCCAGATGGTGAGGCAGGAAAAGCGTATCTGCCGGGAAGGGACCAGTCGCGTTGATGCCCTGTTGTTGCGCGGTCTGGATCGCCGGGAGAATGGTATCGGCTTCTTCTGTACCCAGATAGCCGTTTTCACCTGCGTGAGGGTTCAGCCCGCTCACCATAATACGCGGCTCGGCAATACCGAAGCGCTTTCGGAGCGCCTGATGCAGGATATGGAGGGTTTGCAGCAGGGATGTATGGCTTATGGCGGCAGGCACGGTACTGAGTGGAAGATGGGTTGTCGCCAGTGCAACCCGCAAAGGTCGTGGTTGCCCGTTTGCAGCGGATGCTGTGAGTCCCGCCAGGAGCATGACAACCTGATCCGTTTGCGTTTTTTCGGCCAGGTATTCCGTATGGCCGGTAAAGGCGATTCCTGCAGCATTGATGCTGCTTTTCTGAACAGGTGCGGTGGCAATAGCGTCAACATGATGGTCCATCGCACCCTGTATGGCTATATCCAGTCCGTTCAGGATGGCTTTGGCGTTGTACGGGTCAGGATGACCGGGGCTTACGGGTTGTGAAAGAGGGCAGTGCAGCACAGGAAGGAAGGAAGTGCCGCACTGTGCGCGGATGTCGGCAAGCATTGTGGTTTTGAGGCGGCTCAGGCGGATATCAGGGTTAATGGCAAGCGCCAGGTTTTCCAGTTGTCGCCAGTCGCCAATCAATACAATGCGTGTTTTATGCCGCAATGCCCAGGATGCACGTAGTGCGATTTCCGGGCCGATGCCGGCAGGTTCTCCTGTGGTGACGGCAACGAGTGGTGGCGATGCAATCTGGCAGGCAGCGTGCATTATTGCTCCTCCTCGAAACGATATTCCACGTATGCACGGTCACGAAGCTGCCGCAGCCAGTCTTCAGTCGCTTCATCAGTTTTGCGCTGGCGCAATGCCTGTTTGGCGGCTACCCGCTTCCTTTCCATGGAGGCGTCTTCGGTCTTGCGTTCAATGACCTGGATCAGATGAAAGCCATATTGGGTTTCAACAGGATCGCTGATTTCTCCAGGCTGCAATGAGACCAGAGCCTTTTCGAATTCCGGCACGGTGTCACCTGGATAAATCCAGCCAAGATCACCTCCCTTGCTGGCGGAGCCGTCATTGGAATACATCCGCGCCAGTTCTTCGAAGGTAGCCGCCTTGTTTAGCAGGCGCTCCTTGAGTTCATTCAGTTTGCGTTTGGCTTCATCCGCCGATACCAACTGGTTAACCTTGATCAGTATATGGCGGGCGTGGATTTGCTGGACAGGCATTGAACGGATAGGTGTCTCTGCGCGTTCCGAAGCCGGTGGTTTGCTTTCGCGGCGTTCAAGCACTTTCAGGATGTGGAATCCGTTGGCGCTTTTCAGGATGCCAGTGGTTTCTCCAGGTTTCAGATTAGCAGTCGCATCAACAAAAAGTGAAGGAAGGCGGTCAGTTGTGCGCCAGCCCAGGTCACCACCATTCAGCCCCTCATCGCTATCGGAATAGGTCGCGGCA
>JAISIS010000011.1 GCA_031261905.1 Burkholderiaceae bacterium | reverse complement strand
GCCCCGCCTTCAAGGGAGCCGACAGGTGTCGTCAGCCCGGAAAACTGGGTGGTGGGCAGCATGGTCAGGATCGCCGTGCCGAAGAGCGCCGATATCTGTGTGGGCGTAAAGGTAGAAATGACCAGTCCCAGGCCGGTGGTTGCCGTAACATACAGGAACGCGCCCAGCGTCAGAGCGGTAAAGCTGCCTTTCAGGGGAACCTTGAAGAGGAACAGCGCCATGGCGGTCAGAATGAAATAACTGATCATGGCGAGCAAGATGTAGGGCAACTGCTTGCCGAGCAGGAATTCGAGCTTTGTCGTGGGCGTGACATAAAAGTTCGTTATTGATCCCAACTCCTTTTCCCGTACAACACCCAGCGCAACCAGCACGGATGGTATGAGGATAAGTAGCAGGGGGATGACAGCCGGCGCCATGGCGTAAATGCTCCTGAAATCCTGGTTATAGCGGTAGCGCAAATCCAGCCGGACAGGCAGGGCGGCAGGCGTTATGCCGGTGGATTCGAGCGTCAGCTTTTCCAGGTACTCCTGATGCATACCGATCACATAGCCACGGGTGGTTTCACCCCGGTAAGGCATGGAGCCATCAACCCAGGCGGCGATCTCCGGGTAGCGGTTTTGCAGCAGATCGCGGCCAAAGCCAGGCGGTATCTCAATGGCGATTGCCAGTTCGCCTGTTTTCATGCGGTATTCCAGTTCTTCCGCGCTTTTTATGGGCGGTCGCCGGATAAAGTAGCGCGACCCGGACAAATTATCGATATAGTCCCGCGATTGCGGCGACTGGTCCTGATCATAGACGGCAAATTTAAGGTCTTCCACATCCATCGAGATGCCGCTTCCCAGCACGAACATCAGCAGGGCCGAACCGAGCAGGGCGAATATCAGTCTGATGGGGTCGCGTTTCAGTTCCAGACTTTCCCGGAAAGCGTATCCCAGCATCCGTTGCAGGCTGAAGAAGGTGGCGGTTTCCTGTGGCGGGTTGTCGGGTTCCGGCTCCATGCCGTCAAAATCCGGCTGTTCCTCTTTCCCTGCGGCCTCTTCCAGATAGGCAATGAAAGTGGCTTCCAGGCTTTGGGCATGTTTCTTTTCCTGGAGTTCTTCCGGCGAGCCGCTGTCCAGCACCACGCCCGCATGCATAAGCGAGATGCGGTCACAGCGCTGGGCCTCGTTCATGAAGTGCGTGGAAATGAAGATGGTGACATCCTGTTCGCGTGACATCTGGATAAGATAACGCCAGAATTCATCCCGCGCGACCGGGTCCACGCCCGAAGTCGGTTCATCCAGTATCAGGAGCCGGGGATTGTGTACGACTGAGACGGCCAGTGAAAGGCGTTGCCGGATACCCGGCGGCAGCCCTTCAGCAGGCGAGTCGGCATAGGGTTTCAGCCCGAAGCGCTCAATCAGTCCGGCAATGCGGGATGCCTTTGTGTCGGCGGGCAGGTGGAAGAGGTCGGCATGAAGGTCAAGATTCTGCATGACCGTCAGTTCGCCATAGAGGGAAAAGGATTGTGACATATAGCCGACATCCCTTCGGCTTTCCATGTCGCCCGCGTCCACAGTTTTGCCGAATATTTTCGAGTTGCCTTCCGTAGGCGGGAGCAGGCCGGTCAGCATCTTCATGGTGGTGGTCTTGCCGCAGCCGTTTGAACCCAGAAAGCCGAAAATTTCTCCCTTTTCAATCTTGAAACTGACGTTATCCACCGCAGTAAAGTCACCAAAGCGCTGGGTAAGGCCATACGCCTCAATGGCCCATTCGCCATTTTGCTTTTTCAGCGGAGGAATAACCAGTTTATGGTGATCCCGCTTTTGCTCCTCCGGCAGGAAATGGATGAAAGCCTCTTCCAGGGTATCAGCTCCCGCCTCGCGCCGGATAGCCTCAGCCGTGCCCGTAGCGATAACCTTGCCGGCATTCATGGCCGCCAGCCAGTCGAATTGCCCGGCTTCTTCCATATAGGCGGTAGCGACCAGCACGCTCATGTGGGCGCGGCGTTGCCGGATGGCGTTTACCAGTTCCCAGAACTGGCGGCGCGAGAGCGGGTCAACGCCCGTGGTCGGTTCATCCAGAATCAGGAGATCGGGGTCATGCACCAGCGAACAGCACAGCCCCAGTTTTTGCTTCATGCCGCCGGAGAGTTTGCCCGCCGGGCGATCCAGGAAAGGAGCGAGGCCGGTAGCTTCCGTCAGCGCGTGAATACGGGCGATGCGCGCTTTTTTGCTGTGTCCGAAAAGCCGCGCGAAGAAATCAATGTTTTCCGCAACGGAAAGCGTGGGGTAGAGATTTTTGCCAAGCCCCTGGGGCATATACGCAATGCGGGGCAGCAACTGGTTCCGGTTGTTATGGTTGCCGATATCCTTGCCGAGCACTTCAACATGGCCTTCCTGGATTTTGCGCGCGCCGGATACCAGCGCCAGCAGGGAGGATTTACCCACACCGTCCGGGCCTATCAGGCCAGCCATGCATCCACCTGGTATTTCCAGCGTCACCCCATCGAGCGCGGTTGCCGTCTTGTAACGCAAACTGACGTTTTCAAGCCGTGCCGCGATGAGTCCGCTCATAATTTACCTCGAAGGTTGAGGGAGTGTCTCAGGCCATGTTGCATCCCGGCTTGTTCTGACCCAGCCGATACCGGGCATGCCGGGTTTGGCGATATTGCTGTTTTTCTCAAGCCAGTCGCGATCAATTTTAACCTTGACCCGGAACATGAATTTAACCCGTTCTTCCTGTGTTTCAACTTCCTTTGGCGTAAACTGGTTTTTTGGCGCGACAAAGGCAATATGGGCGGGTATCTGCATATCCGGCAAGGCATCCAGGACAATGCGCGCCTCATCACCCATAACCACCTTCCCGGCTGTTTCGGTATTCAGATAAACGTACATGTACACATCGGAGAGATCCAGCATGGCCAGCACCCGGCCGCCTGCGGAAATCACCTCCCCCGGCTCGGCCAGGCGATACAGTACCCGTCCGTCCACCGGGACTCGCAGGATGGTGTCGTCCACACTGACTTTCAGCGCGTCCACATTGGCAGCCGCCGCCTCGACAGCGGCATCGGCTTCGCTCACGCGGTTTCGTGCGCCCGCGAGGGTTGCGTTGGCGGTCTGAAGCGTGGTGCGGTCCTTGTCCAGCTGGGCTGCGGAAATGAAGTTTTTATGGATCAGTTCTTCCGTCCGTTTGTAAGTAATGATCGCCAGCTTTTGCTCGCTGATGGCGCTCCTCAGGCTTTCGCGGCTTGCCCGCGCGGCTTCGCGCGCCTGAAGCAGATTGGCCTGGGCCGCGCGCAGTTGCGCCTTCACGTCTTCCCCGTCCAGCAAGGCGGCAACCACCCCTGCTTTCAGGTCGGTCCCCTCACGGAAGCGGACTTCGATCAGCTTTCCCTGGATTTTGGAGGCTACGGCGGTTTCGGTTGCTTCCAGCCTGCCGTTGCCATAGGCCAGTCCCTCCGGTATGTCGGGTGGCTTCAGGAAGTGCCAGGCGGCCACGGCAATACCGGCCACTATTGCCGCAATGACAATGAGCTTTGTGAGACGTTGTCCTGACAGTTTGAAAGGCATGGCGGTTTTCCTGGGTCCTGGTACGGTGAAACATCCATCGGGAGATTATATAACCAACTTTATGCGGAGAAACGGCAAAGCGTACCGGGCGCTATCCTCATGCGTCGTTTCCCTGTGATAGTGTAAGGTGTCATAATGATGCATATGGTGTTTTTTGTAATTGCTCAACCGCGCCCCGGCAGGGTGTGGTTGCCGTGAGTGAATATGGAACTGGTTTGCCCCGCCGGAACGCTGCCTGCCCTGAAGCAGTCCGTTGATAACGGTGCGGATTGTGTCTACCTCGGTTTTCGTGACGCGACGAATGCCCGCAATTTTGCAGGGCTGAATTTTGACGACGATACGCTCGCCGAAGGCATCCGCTACGCGCACGCGCGCAACCGGAAGGTGTTGCTGGCGCTGAATACCTACCCGAAGCCAGGCACATGGGAAGCCTGGCAAAGGGCTGTGGATCGCGCCGCCTCGGCGGGGATCGATGCCCTGATTGTCGCCGACCCTGCGCTTATGCGTTACGCATCCGATACTTTTCCCGATTTGCGGCTGCATTTGTCGGTGCAGGGTTCCGCCGCCAATTACGAGGCCATCAATTTTTACTGCGGGCAGTTTGGTATTGCACGGGTCGTGTTGCCCAGGGTGCTTTCCGTTGAGCAGGTAGCCCAGGTGGTTAAGCATACCCGGACGGAAATCGAGGTATTCGGTTTTGGCAGCCTGTGTGTCATGGTAGAAGGGCGTTGCGCGTTGTCTTCCTATGTGACGGGAGAAGCACCCAATAACAGCGGCGTGTGCTCACCGGCCAGGGCGGTGCGCTGGCAACAAACTCCGCAGGGGCTGGAATCCCGCCTGAACGGTATCCTTACCAACCGCTATGCCGATGGCGAGAGCGCCAGCTACCCTACATTGTGCAAAGGCCGTTTTGAAGTAAACGGCTCCTGTTACTATGCCCTTGAAGAACCGGCCAGCCTGAATGCCCTGGAGCTTTTGCCGGTGCTGAAGGAAATCGGAGTGGCGGCCATCAAGATTGAAGGGAGGCAGCGCAGCCCTGCCTACGCCGGGCAGGTGGCCCGCGTCTGGCGCGAGGCAATTGACCGCTGCATGGATTCCTCCGTGCCATATACCGTGGAACCCCGCTGGACGGCGGCCCTGGACAAGGTGGCGGAAGGCCTCCAGCATACGCTGGGCGCGTACCACCGCGCCTGGAAATAGGCCGGAGGATGAGCATGAAACTGGCGCTTGCCCCCATACCCGGTTACTGGCCGAAAGAGGCGGTATACGAATTTTATGAAGCCATGGCGACGGCTCCCGTGGATATTGTTTATCTTGGCGAAACGATCTGTGCACGGCGTCACGCCCTTCGCCTGGAAGACTGGCTGGAGATAGGCCGCAGCCTGCGGAAAGCGGGCAAGGAAGTTATCCTTTCAACACCGGTGCTGCCGGAATCCGAGGCGCAGTTGATGGCCATACGCCACATCACGCAAAACCGGGATTTCCCTGTAGAAGCCAATGACATGGGCGCTGTACGGCTGCTTGCTGGCCGTGGCGGCTTTGTCGCGGGGCTGCACCTGAATATCTACAACCCGGCGGCGCTAGGGTTGATGGCTGGCCTTGGCGCGAAGCGATGGGTGATGCCGCTGGAAATGAACCGGCAGGATCTTGCCGGGATGATGGCATCCATCCCGGAAGGCGTGGAAACAGAGGTTCTGGGCTATGGGCGCCTCCCGCTGGCCTTTTCGGCACGTTGCTTCACCGCCAGGCACTATAACCTGCCCAGGGATGATTGCCGGTTCAGTTGCATGTTGCACCCGGATGGACTGCGTTTGCGAACGCAGGAAGCGGAAGATTTCCTGGTGATCAACGGCGTTCAGATGCAGTCCGCCAAAGTCTATTGCCTGATCCGGGAGTTGCCCGTTCTTCAGGAGATGGGCGTGAATGTGCTGCGGCTTGTGCCTCATAGCGAAGGAATGCCCGATATTGCCGCGCGGTATGCGGATGTCCTTTCCGGTCACCTTTCGCCGGAAGCGGGCGAGGCCGCGCTGCAACCCTTTATGCCCGCCGCGCCATGCAATGGCTATTGGCATGGGCAGTCCGGCATGGCTTATGTACAGCCCGGACTTTCGTGAGACAATGCCGTCTTGAAGGAGGTCGGGATGATCGTTAAACGCTTTGTTATGCCCATGCTGCTGAAGCAGGCCGTTTCCAGGATGCCGTCGTATCCCGGTTCGCTTTGCTTTGTGTGTGCCGCCAACCTGGCGCTGAAAGACCATGTGACGGACGAGATGTCAGCCATGCTGACAGGCAAGCTCCTGCGCCTCTCCGTGACGGATATGGGCCTGGATTTCAATTTCCTGTGGACGAGCGGAGGCTTCGTTGCCGGATGGCATACGGACGCGCCAGACCTCGTTATCAGCGCTACCGCGCACGATTTCATGTTGCTGGCGACACGCCGGGAAGATCCGGATACGCTTTTCTTCAACCGCCGCCTGCTCATGGAAGGGGATACCGAACTGGGCGTGCTGCTCAAGAATGCCCTGGACGCGCTGGAACTGGACATTCCGGCACTGGTCCGCAGCACGCCAGGCCGCGCCCTGGCGGCCTTGTTCGGCAAACGCTGAACAGGGGTTGCCGCCTCAGGAGACCTTTTTCAGGAATTCGGAGCGCAAGACCAGCGTGCTCTTGCCATCGCGAACCTCAATTTCCTCTTCCTTGCCGGTCAGCCGGATGTTTTTGTAGGTTTTCCCGCGTTTCAGGACGGTGGAAGAACCTTTCAGCTTGAGGTCCTTGATTACCTGTACGGAATCGCCATCGTTGAGTTCATTGCCGTTACTGTCTTTTGTCGCCATGCGGTTTCTTTCCGGTTATTAGTCCTGGGATTTTTTTGCGCCGGGGGAGGCATAGGTATCACGCATGAAATCATCAACCTTCCGGGCGTGATCTGCCTCATACTCGTCAACGGAGACAACCAGGTGGTGGTCTTCCAGTTTGTCGTAGGCTTCCCGGACCCTTCTCTCATCCTCGTCATCAAAGATGGAGTGGAAGAATATATTCAGTTCCTTCGCAATGGAATCCGAAGCAAAGTCGCCACGCTGTGCATTGGAGTGCTGCCCCGCATGGCTGATCCTGATCTGGCTGCGCGAGATGCCACGGCTGACCAGTTGTTCCGTTGTCCTGTCCGCGCCATCGCGTGAATCGAAAACACCGACAACCCTGGTTTGCAATGGGGATTTGTTTTCCATGCTTTCTCCTGTGATGTTCATTTTCGTTTCCGGCCAGGCCGGAGTGCGTATACAATGCTTCCATCAGCGTTTTCGTAAGTATAGGCAGGCGCGCGCCTGATGACAAGGGAAAGCGCGATTAAGCCAGCAGCGAGCGGATGGTTGACCGGATTTTTGCCACACGGGCATTCAGGTCAGGCATTTTGGCCGTTACCCGCAGTTTTTCCGGGCCGTTCAGGCGGATGTTCCGGTCTTTTTGTATCAGCTCAATAATTTTCAGGGCGTCAACAGGCGGCTCCGGCATGAATTGCAGGGAGATCGCCTCGGTATGGGCGTCAATTTTCGTGATGCCTGCCGTTTTGGCCAGGATGCGCAGGCGGTGCGTATCAATCAGTGCCTGCGCCTGTTCCGGCAGCTTGCCGAAGCGGTCTATCATTTCTTCCTGCAACTCGTTGATATCTTCCTGCGTTTCGCTGCCCGCCAGGCGCTTGTAGAGGGAAAGCCGTTCATTGACGCCCGCGCAATAAGTTGATGGCAGCAGCGCCGGGGTGTGGAGATTGATTTCTGTCTCTGTCTTGAACGGCGCGTCAAAATCCGGTTCCTCGCCTTTTTTCATGGCGCGTACGGCTTCTTTCAGCATATCGGAATAGAGCTGAAAGCCGATTTCCTGTATTTCACCGGATTGCTCATCCCCCAGCACTTCCCCCGCGCCGCGTATTTCCAGATCATGCATGGCAAGGAAGAAGCCGCTGCCCAGATCTTCCATCTGCCGGATAGCCTCAAGCCGCCTTTGCGCCTGGCGGGAGAGGGTGAGCGTATCGTGTACCAGCAGGTAGGCATAGGCCTGGTGGTGGGAGCGTCCGATGCGTCCGCGAAGCTGATGCAACTGCGCCAGCCCGAACTTGTCCGCGCGGTGCATGAGCATCGTATTGGCGTTTGGCACGTCAATGCCGGTTTCAATAATGGTGGTGCACAGGAGGATGTTGTAGCGTTGCGCGACAAAGTCCCGCATCACCTTTTCCAGATCGCGCTCGTGCATCTGCCCGTGCGCCACGCCTATGCGCGCTTCGGGCAGCAGGTTTTCCAGCATGGCGCGGCGGTTCTCGATGGTTTCCACCTCATTGTGCAGGAAGTACACCTGCCCGCCACGCTTGAGTTCGCGCTGGCAGGCTTCCCGGATAACCGAATCGTTTTCGCTGCGGACAAAGGTTTTGATGGCGAGCCGCTTTTGCGGGGCCGTGGCGATAGTGGAGAAGCTGCGCAAACCTTCCAGCGCCATGCCAAGTGTTCTGGGAATGGGCGTGGCTGTGAGCGTCAGGACATCCACATCGGTCCGCAACGCTTTTAACGCTTCTTTCTGGCGGACGCCGAAACGGTGTTCCTCGTCAATGATGACCAGGCCCAGGCGGGCAAAGTGCACATCTTTTGACAACAGCTTGTGCGTGCCGATGACAATATCCACCGTACCGTCAGCCAGCGCGCTGATGGTCTGGGCCACCTGTTTTGCGGTGCGGAAGCGGGAAAGCTCCGCAATACGGACCGGCCAGTCGGCAAAGCGGTCGGCAAAGGTCTGGGCGTGCTGTTCCGCCAGCAGGGTGGTTGGCGCCAGCAGCGCAACCTGCTTGCCGCCCATCACGGCAATAAAGGCCGCGCGCAACGCCACTTCTGTTTTACCAAAGCCGACATCGCCGCAGATAAGGCGATCCATGGGTTTATCCGATGTCATATCGGCAATGACGGATTCGATGGCGGCAGCCTGATCAGGCGTTTCCTCAAAGCCGAAGCTGTCGGCAAAGGTTTCATAGTCGCGCATGGTAAGCGGGAAGGCGTGCCCTTTGCGCATGGCGCGTTTCGCGTACAGATCCAGCAGCTCTGCCGCCGTGTCATGGATTTTGCGTGCCGCCTGCTGTTTGGCCTTTTCCCATTGTCCTGATCCCAGGGTATGCAGTGGCGCATCGTCCGGCGAGGTGCCTGCATAGCGCGAGATCACGTGCAGATGGGAAACCGGCACATACAGTGCGGTATTGTGGGCATACTGCAAGTGCAGGAATTCAGTCTCGCCCTGCCCCAGGTCCATGCTGACCAGTCCCCGGTAACGGCCAATGCCGTGGTTGGCGTGTACGACGGGATCCCCGGTCTTGAGTTCCGAGAGATCGCGCACCATGTGCTCAATCTGCTGGACTCCTTCCTGCCGCCGCCTGCCAGGCCGCCTGCCTGAACCTGCGTACAGCTCGCTTTCCGTGATGAAATTCAGATCGCCCAGCACATAACCCAGCGAAAACCCGTTCTGGAGCGGGGCAACGCCAAACATGAGCGGCTCGCTGGAGATGATGAAATCGGCATAGCCGCTACAGGGCGCAACAGGCAGATTGTATTCGTTGAACAACTGTTGCATGGTTTCCCGCCTGCCTGCCGATTCCGCGCAGATCAGGGTGCGCTTGCCGCTCTTTTCCAGAAAGGCGCGCAGATTGCCAAGCGGATCGTCCGCCCGGCGGTTGACAGTAACATCGGGAAGCGGGGCCGACAATTCGGAAGGCGCGTCATCGGTTTGCAGCACCCAGCGGGCATGAGGTTTGGCCAGGGTGAAGAAATCCTCGCTTTTAAGGAACAGCCGCTCAGGCGGCAGAAGGGGCCTTTCCCGGTCTGCCCGCAGGAAAGCATAACGGGAAGACGTATCTTCCCAGAAGCGGCTGATGGCTTCATCCACCTTGCCGACAAGGGCGAATACGGCATCGTCAGGCAGGTAATGGAAGAGGGTGGCCGTATCCTCAAAGAAGAGCGGCAGGTAATATTCAATACCGGCCGAGGCTATGCCTGATGCCATATCGCGGTAGATCACCGAAAGGGTCGGATCGCCCTCAAAGATTTCGCGCCAGCGACTCCTGAAGAAGGCGCGCGCGTTTTCATCCATGGGAAATTCCCGTCCGGGCAGGATGCGCATTTCCTGCACGGGATACAGGGAACGCTGCGAATCCACATCAAAGGTTTTGATGGTTTCAATCGTATCCCCGAACAAATCCAGCCTGAAAGGCAGGTTTGATCCCATCGGGAAGAGGTCAATCAGGCCGCCGCGTACGGAATATTCGCCCGGCGACATCACCTGGGATACATGATGGTATCCGGCCAGCGTCAGTTGCGAGCGCAGCCTTGCTTCATCAATGGCTTCATCCTGTTTGAAGAAGAAGGTGTATGCCGCCAGAAAGGCGGGCGGCGCAAGGCGCAACAGGGCTGTGGCGGCGGGAACAATCAGGAGATCGCAACGGCCATTCTGGACTTCATACAAGGTAGCCAGGCGCTGCGACACCAGATCCTGATGCGGGGAGAAGGTGTCATAGGGCAGGGTTTCCCAATCCGGCAGCAGGTGGCAGCGGAGCGGGTTTTCCTTGTCCTTGTGAAACCAGGGAATTTCTTCCAGAAGCCGCCTGGCATCCGAGGCGCGCGCGACAACCGCCACCATCATGCGGTTTTGCGCACGGAGTTCGGCTGCCGCCCGCGCGAGCGCAAGCGAATCCGCCGAGCCGTGCAGAGCTGGCAGTGCGTAACGTTGGCCGGGGCGTGGAAGAAACTTCCTGAAATCGGATGGCATACAACACAAAAGCGGCAAATTTGCCCCAAAGCGGGCTTGCCCTATGGGAAAGTGCATTCAATTGTGTCATTATAATCGATCATGGCATTTGCCGTCGCGTTCTTTTCGCCAGTGACAGCCGGATACCCCCGTATGACAGAAACTCAAATCGTTTCCAATGCTTCACGCTGTTTTGTCCTGATACCTGCCGCTGGTGTGGGGCAGCGCATGGGGGCGCCTATACCCAAACAGTATCTGATGCTGGCGGGCAAACCGGTTTTGCAGCATGTCATTGACGTATTCAGCGCCTGCCCGGAAATTGAGCATGTGTATGTTGTGTTAAGCCCGACAGACGCCTGGTTTGGCGAATGCGTCAATTCACGCCAGATCAAGATATCCTCCAACAAGGTGACGCTTTTGCGTTGTGGTGGCGAGACCCGCCGTGATTCGGTCAAGCAGGGTCTGGAAGCCATTTCTTCCGGCTTGTCGCTCAAGGACTGGATACTAGTGCATGACGCGGCGCGCCCCGGCCTGACGCCTGAACTGGTGAAGCTCCTGGTGGACGAAGTGGGCGACCATCCCGTAGGCGGTTTGCTGGCCTTGCCGGTGACGGATACGGTCAAACGCACCAGGGAATCGCGGGTGACAACCATTTCCAGAGAGGGCCTGTGGCTGGCGCAAACTCCACAGATGTTCCGTTATGGAGCGCTGGTGCAGGCTATACAGCAACATCCCGATGTGACGGACGAATCCGGTGCGATTGAGGCGATGGGATTTGTGCCAACGCTGGTGGAAGGCCATTTGAGCAACAGCAAGATTACCCGCCCGGCGGATATGGACCTGATCGAGATGTTTTTGAAAGCCAGGGCCGCCAAACGGCGGGCAAGCAGGAAGCGCGCCGAACAGCGGCTGGAGAAGGCGCGCGCATGAAGGCGTTCCCCTTTCGTATAGGCCAGGGCTATGACTGCCATGCCCTGGTACCTGATCGCAAGCTCATCATAGGCGGCGTCACCATCCCCCATAAAACCGGCCTGAAAGGTCATTCCGATGCGGACGTGCTGTTGCACGCGGTAACGGATGCACTGATTGGTGCGGCAGCGCTGGGCGATATTGGCAGGCACTTTCCCGATACGGACCCGCGTTTTGCGGGTGCTGATTCGCGTGTATTGCTCCGCGCGGCGGCTGACCTGCTCCGCGAGGCGGGTTATGTGGTCGGCAATATTGACGCCACCATCATTGCCCAGGAGCCGAAGATGGCCCCGCACATCCCCCAAATGCGCGAACATATCGCGGCGGACCTTGGCGTACCGCTGGATCGCGTCAGCGTCAAGGCCAAGACCAACGAGAAACTGGGCTGGATAGGCCAGGGCGAAGGCATCGCCGCCGAAGCCGTTGCGCTGATCATGCCGAAAACGTGATGGCGATTTTTCAAGCTGTCTTTCTTCTAGTGTGCGACTTAATTCCAGGCCGTTGATTTTATTGAGGAAATTTTTGAAAATT
>JAISIS010000121.1 GCA_031261905.1 Burkholderiaceae bacterium | reverse complement strand
GCGCCGCCGTGAACCTGGCGCTGGAAGGGCGCAACTCGGTGATGCCGGCCATTGAGCGCGTATCGGATACCCCTTACCAGTACCGGATAGGCATTGCGGATCTGAAAGATGTCGCCAACGTGGAAAAAAAGATGCCCAGGAATTTCATCAGCGATGACGGCTATGGCATTACAGACGCCTGCCGCCAGTATCTGCGCCCGCTGATTCAGGGTGAGGATTACCCGCAGTACACTAACGGGATGCCGCAATACATCACGCTGAAAAATCAACTGGTTCCGCAAAAACTGAAGCCTTTCAGCCTGTAAACATCATCAATTGAACAATCATGGGTTTGCTGATTATTGAAATGGGGATGCCGCCGGAGCACGTCCGTTCGGCATGTGGTTCCACTGCGGAATGGTTTCTGCAAGTGCTGGGCAAGGAAGGCGGCGTATCGCTCCGTGTGGTTCGCCCCTGGCAGGGAGATGCCCTGCCGGAACCTGAAGAAGTTGCGGGTGCTGTGATTACCGGATCGTGGGCAATGGTAACGGATCGCCTGGACTGGAGTGAGCGGACAGCCGACTGGATACGGCGGGCCATGGCAATAAACCTGCCGCTTTTCGGGGTATGTTACGGGCACCAGCTTATGGCGCATGCTCTGGGCGGGCGCGTGGGAGATAACCCGAATGGCGGGGAAATGGGCGCCTTGCCGGTGACGCTGACGCCCGAAGGCAAGGCGGATGCGCTGACCAGCACCCTGCCGGAAACCTTTTCCGCCTACCTTTTCCATCAGCAAAGCGTTCTCTCGCCGCCGCCCGGCGCGGTAGCCCTTGCCGCCTCGGAGCGGGACGCGTGCCAGATTTTGCGATATGGCGAAAATGCCTGCTCCACGCAGTTCCACCCCGAATTTACCGCAGCCATCCTGACGCGTGCCCACGAGGACCACGCCAGCCGCCAGGCAGGAACAGTTGCGCCCATGCCCGTGGAACCCGAAACCCCATGGTCACGCAAGCTGCTGGACGACTTCCGGCGCAAGGTGGTTGGAGGCAAGTGAGGTAATTCCGCTTACGCGGGCTGGTAACCGCGTTCAAAAACGTCAGGCTTGCAGGGAGACATGTCGCCATTTGCATGGGTAATGATGTAGTCGCCCGGCGTAACCAGTTCCAGTCCCTCCGGTGTTTCAACGGCATATACCAGCCTCACCAAGCTGGAGCCAATGCTGCTTTCCCAGGCGTCATAAATGATGGAATCATCGGTAACGGTGCCTTCAGGCGTAATCAGCAATTTAATGACATCCGGATGATCTCCTTCGTTGAACCACTGGACGGCTTCAACGGTTTCGGACTGATTCTTGTATTTCATGAGTTTTCCTTGTTGAGGTCGTGTTCACGACAGGCTTTTTGCCAGCAAATCATACTGCTCGGTTGCCCATATATAAATGACGCCGCAGGGTGTCAAAAACGGCTCTTTCCATATCCTGACCTTTTCATCGCCAACAGGAAGTTCAGCCGAATCACCATGTTTCTCATAGGGGAGCTCGACAAACCTGACTTCTTCAAGTCGCCCGTCGCAGTGCAGCATTTCATTGATACAGAAAACCCTCATACCTTGTCCTTTTCAAGTGTGCCGCCAAAAAATAAGCGGCAACGTTTGCCATGAGGATATTATAGAAGCTGATGCATAAAGCCCCCAAGTTCAGAGAGCATAATCAGCAGATATTTCCAGTCAGGTTGTACGGTATTATGTGCAAATGCATAATGTACCAAAGGAGCACCGCCATGAATAATTCTTCCGGTTTCTTTTCACGCCTTTCATCCCCCTTGTTGTTTGCCTGTGCCGTTTTGCTGACATTCCTCGGCAGCGCGCAAGCGGGCGACGCCGCCAAAACCAGTGCCAACGGCCTCTCCTTCGGTACACCTATGGAGTGGACGCATACGAGCCGCAAAGGCACCAACTTTCTGGTTTCGCCAAAAAAAAACTGTATCGTCAGCTTCCGCTTGGGCAAGGCGGATGGCGCGGATGCCAGGACGATAGCATCGCAACTGGCGAAGCACACCAACGGGCGCGTGGCCCCGATCAAGGGCCAGGTTACGGGTTACCAGATTAAAAGCGAGAGTAATGGCCAACCCATGGTCAGCTACGTTTATTCCAACGGGAAACGCATGTTCCTGTTTACCGAGGCTGGCGGAAAATGCGCGAAACCTGACGACAGCTACGCCGTGCTGGATATCTGGAACAGCCTGCTTTACTACAACGCCAACCTGAAAAAACTGGGGATGAGCAAACGTACGTTGAACCAATGAGGGGTATCAAGCGTATATTCATTTTTTGCAGGCCGACGTTGAATATGCTTCTCAGATGGGGACGTGAGTTTTTCAGGTTTATGCCTTCGCCATTTGTATAAGCTTTTCTAAACCATGCGCTTCTCGAAGTCGCAAGCAAATAGGGCAGCGTTGTATTAAATTGTGAGCAAACAGGGCAAAGTCGTATTTGATCGGGTCTTTCGGGTCAAATTCGCGCAGTTTTTCCGTTAACGCAATCACCGCATTCCGGGTTTCTGTTTTTTGCGTAATAAGCCCCAAATCCCGTGCGGCATCACCCACATGAGAATCAAGTGGAATCATCAATTCGGATGGTTTGATGTTTTTCCAGATGCCCAAGTCCACGATGCCATCATCCCTGCACAGCCAACGCAGCATCAAATGTATCCGTTTGGCGGCGGACGTTGCTGAAAGGAACGAAGATACATTTTTGGATTCGGTATCTTTGTTTGCATCAGAGAAGTGCTCCCGGAGTTTTTTGATTCCCTTCCAAATAGTGTCGGGTTGGGGCTTTTTGTCATAGAAAAAAGCTTCAAGGCTACCATTCTTACTGGAGTCATACCATTTGCGCAGTCCCCTGCACAAATAGATAAAGTCAGATACGTAGCAACAGAGATGGAGCGAGTCATTTGCTTTTTCAGGGTCAATCTTTTCCCACGTACTATCACTCATGACATATTCGTACGGTTTCACGCCCATAAATTCAGGCCCAAAGATCTTTTCGCACGATTTGATAGTTTGTTCCCGTTTTCCACGGGTGATGTAGGATGTGAGCAAAGCCGCTATTTCAATGTCGCGCTTATCCTTAAAACGTTTTGGAAATTGCACGGGATCATCATTGATAAAAGCAGGTACGTTCGCTTTTTTGACCAGTTCGTCAAGGTACTGTTTCATTTGGTCTTCCCGTTTGCTCATATGATCTCCGTTTATTAAGGATTTTCCCGATTCTTTGTTCCCGGCAAGCGGTTCGGTAGCCCGGTAACGTGGTTTGCTGACGTTCGTTATGGCACGGCATTTATCATCGTGCCTACCTGAAATATAACCATAGTTACCGGTAAATGCAAATTATGGTTGCGCGTTTGTGTGTAACCATAATTACATGAGTAAAGAAATCGGCAAGCGTATCAACTCACTGCGTCTGCAAGCAGGGCAGACGCCGGAGCAGTACGCCAGATTGATTGGTGTTTCCCGCCAGGCGCTGCTTAAATGGGAGCGCGGCGAAACCGCGAACATCAAAATCCACAATCTGGTCAGGCTTGCAGAATGTCACGATATGACGCTTGACGCGCTCATTACCGGAAAAACGGTGGGTACAGAAACAAAAACAGGGGATTTCTGGCCTTTCACCGTTAGCAGACAGGCTTTCTTGCGGTTGCCCAACAAGCGAAAAAAAGCAATTGATGAGTACATCCGCATGGTTGTGAACGATGCCAGTTGCAGTAACAATGGCGGTTGGCAGGGATCAGAATGAATGTGGAAGGATGGGGTGACTGATGGGGCTCGAACCCACGACAACAGGAATCACAATCCTGGACTCTACCAACTGAGCTACAGTCACCACCGGGAGAAATTGCCGCCGAAAGGCAGCGGCAACGAACCAAAAATTATACGGAATTTCCCTGTTGCTGACAAGTGGGTGTTTTCTGCCTCGCGTTACAGCAGTGTGCCCTGTACGCTCCGCCTGTTTTTGGCGACAACCTTGTTTTTCCCTTTCCGCTTGGCTTCGTACAGGCCTTCATCAGCCGTTTCAATGGCGGAGAAGAGCGTTTCGGTAGTGGGAAGGAGCGTGCTGACGCCGATGCTCAGGGTGTAGTGGATATTGCCTTTTTCCGTATGCACGCTGTCCGCCTCAATCGCTTTTCTGAGGCGCTCCGCAAATGCGGTAGCCGTATCCAGAGAGGTTTCCGGCAATGCCGCAATAAATTCCTCGCCACCATATCTCCCG
>JAISIS010000103.1 GCA_031261905.1 Burkholderiaceae bacterium | reverse complement strand
CTGTTGCAATATGTAACATGGTAGGTGGTTTAACCGGACTGGTAAATAGCGAAATAAAAGAAAACCGCCCGGCGCAGCTTGCGCTGCAACGGGCGGTTTGAAGCAGGAACTGCTTGCCGCGATTTAATTTACATAAACATCTTCGCGGTTTGCAGTGCAGTTTGCCAGATACCGTATGCCAGCGGGATCAGCACGATCAGCCAGCAGATCACCATCGTACCAGCGGAAGTTGGCCTGGACGGGGGCAATACACCGGATTCCTGGGCTGCGGCAATCTTGTCATCCAGCGCGTGTTTTGCGGCTGACACTTCTTCTTCCGTCATGTAGTACTTGCTGCTGACAGGACGGATAAGGAGTGCGCAGACAAATTCGCAAACCAGCAGGCAAGCCATGATGTACAGGGTTACCGAGTAGGCTTTCGCGCGCGGTACGCCGGAGTGGATCTGCATGTCGCGGAGAATGTTGATCAGCAACGGGCTGAGCAGACCGGCGGCAGACCATGCCGTCAGGAGACGTCCATGGATAGCGCCAACGAACTGGGTGCCGAACAAGTCCGCCAGGTAGGCAGGAATGGTTGCGAAGCCGCCGCCGTAGAAGCTCAGACATACGCAGACGGCGCACAGGAAGAAGAGCAGCGACAGCGAGGAAGCCAGGGACGGGATGGTCGCGTACAGGATCGCACCGACAATCGCAAAAATATAGTAGGTATTTTTGCGGCCAATCCAGTCGGACATGGTTGCCCAGAAAATACGGCCACCGATGTTGAACAGGGAAAGCAGCCCGGTAAAGCCCGCCGCGATAACGGCAACCTGGCCTTTTTGCGCATCGGTCAACTGGTCAAACGGTACGCCAGGCAAGTGGATGAGGTTACCTGCAAACACTTCCTGCAGCAGCGGGGAAGCCATAGAGATAACGCCGATACCTGCCGACACGTTCAGGAACAGCACGAACCAGCACAGCCAGAATTGCGGCGTGCGCATGGCGCTGCTGGTGCTTACGTTGAAGGCGCTGGCCTCGATCAGGCCACCGTGACCATCGTCAACCATGTTGCCGGTATTCTTGGGCACGGAGCCTGCCGGCATATAGCCCGGAGGCGATACGCGGATGGTAAAGGAACCAGCCAGCATGAAGAAGCAATAGACGATACCCATCGTCAGGAAGGTTTGCCACAGGCCGGTGGAAGTCGGGGTTTTGAAAAAGCCCATCAGCCACTGTGCCATCGGCGCGCCACACATGGCGCCACCACCGAAACCACCCACGGCGAAGCCGGTTGACATACCCACCCTGTCAGGGAACCACTTGATCAGCGTGGAAACCGGGGTGATATATCCCAGCCCCAGCCCGATGCCCCCAATGAACGCGCCGATCCATGCCAGCCACAGTTGGTGGAAAAACATGGCAACGGAAGCGATGATGAAGAAGCTGCAGAAGCAGACCATGGCGGTAAGGCCGCACTTGCGGGGGCCGACATGTTCCAGCCAGTTACCCAAAATAGCGGTAGTGGTACCAAGCATGAAGAACAGGATACCGAAAATCGCGCTACACAAAGTCACTTTCCAGTCGCAAGACGTGGTAAAGAGCTGCCCTATAATACCAACGCCAACGGAATCGCAGGACAGCGGTTTGCCCAGCCCTTGCGAAATACCGACCATACGGGACATTGGCAGCCAGAATACGGACATGCCGTAGCCCATGCCAACGCAAAGATGGATCATCAAGGCTGATGCGGGTACAAGCCAGCGATTGAATCCCTCTCCAGCAACCGTGTATTCCTTGTTGAGGAATTTTAACGAAGCCATAACTATTACTCTCCCAAGTTGAAAACAAAAAAACATGCAGCGCCCACGCATGTTCTCTCTAACATGCCTGAGGTGAGCAAAAAAACATGTCGCAAAAAATCTTTTTGACGCAGCATAATAACACCGCTGGTTTTTACCTGCTATAGGAAATTTTTTGCATAATTCCGAAAGAGTCCGGTTAAAATGTCGTATGTATAAAGTTTCGATTGAACCCCACTGGCGCATTGCCTTCGGCAAAAACCCCGCAATGGATACTGCTTTGCTGTTGCGGCTTTTGACGGTTATCCACGCTGAAGGCGCTATTTTGCAGGCGGCAAAAATTATCGGGCTGTCCTACCGGCACGCCTGGGGTTTGCTGCGCGAAGCGGAAGAGATTTTTGGCGCCCCCCTCCTGCAAAAGCACCGGGGGCGCGGCGCGACGCTTACCCGGCTTGGCACTACCCTGCTGTGGGCGGACAGGCGGATTAACGCGCGTTTATCCCCCACGCTGGAAAGCCTTTCGTCCGAACTGGAACGCGAACTGGCCCGCAGTATTTCCGATTCCGCCACGCCGGTACGTCTGTATGCCAGCTACGGTTTTGCGGTGGCGGCCCTTATGGAGCGCATCAACGCCATCGAATTGCCGGTTGAGTTGCGCTATTTAAACAGCATGGAATCACTTGCGGCCCTTTCGCAAAAGGAATGCGAGCTTGCCGGTTTTCATGTTCCCTCCGGCGCGTTTGAAACAGAAACGGTGCAGTTGTTCATGCAATACCTTTGCCCAAAACAGCACCAGTTGATTCATCTGGCGCATCTGAAGCAGGGATTGCTGGTGGCGCCGGGCAACCCCAAAAAAATCCGGGGACTTCGGGATATTGCAAAACCGGAGGTTCGCTTTGTCAACCGGCAGACAGGTTCCGGCACACGGCGCACGCTGGAACTGTTGCTGAAAGAGCACCATATTCCGCATCATGCCATTAATGGTTTTGAAACCTCGGAATTCACCCATGCCGCAGTTGCGGCCTATATTGCCAGCGATATGGCCGATGCCGGTTTTGGCGTGGAAACGGCAGCCCGCCATTTCGGCCTGGATTTTGTACCGCTGACAAAAGAACGCTACTTCTTTGCCGTTTGCAAAAACGCCTGGAAAGAGGCGCCGCTTGGCGATGTGCTGAATATCATACAAAGCGAGGATTTCAAGCGGCATGTCAATCAACTGGGAGGCTATGACGCCAATGATGCCGGGCAGGTTCTCAGCTTTTCCGAGGCTTTTGGCGCAGCGTCAACAGCATAGCCCGGCATCCCGCAAAAAATTGCAAAAGGCGGAATAAGGCCCTATGCTTTAGTCTTTGTATTTATTACACTACTTTGTTTTCCCGCCTTCTTATATTGTCATGTCACGAAAACTCTTTGTAACCACCGCGCTTCCTTACGCCAACGCCCCGTTCCATATCGGGCACATCATGGAATATATCCAGGCTGATATCTGGGTACGTTTCCAGCGAATGCAGCAGGATGACGGCGCCCCGCGCGAAGTACACTTTGTGTGTGCGGATGACGCCCACGGCGCGCCCATCATGATCGCGGCGGAAAAGGCCGGGAAAACTCCACAGGAATTTGTCAGGGAAATCGCCGAGGGCCGCAAAAAACCTCTGGGCGGCTTCCACATCAATTTTGATAACTGGGATTCAACCGACAGCCCGGAAAACCACGAGCTTTCCCGCGAAATTTACAAGAACCTGAAAGCCAACGGGCTGATAGACGCACGGACAATCGAACAATTTTTCGACCCGGTCAAGGAGATGTTTCTTCCGGATCGCTACATCAAGGGCGAATGTCCCAAATGTGGCGCGAAAGACCAGAATGGCGATTCCTGCGAGGTTTGCGGTTCCGTCTATGCGCCTACCGACCTGAAAAACCCGTATTCCGTATTGAGCGGTACCAGCCCTGTGCTGAAAACATCGGAACACTTCTTTTTCAGGCTTTCCGATCCGCAATGTGTTGCCTTTTTAAGGGAATGGGCACTGGGCGCGGTCAACGGACATCCCCGTCTCCAGCCGGAAGTCGCCAACAAGGCAAAAGAGTGGCTGGAAGGCAAGGATGGCGCGGAAAGCGGCCTCTCCGACTGGGACATCAGCCGGGACGCGCCTTATTTCGGCATTGAAATACCCGATGCGCCAGGCAAATACTTTTATGTCTGGCTGGATGCGCCGGTAGGGTATCTGGCTTCCCTGAAAAATTATTTTCGCAAGACGGGCGGCGATTTTGACGCCTTTATGGCAGATCCGCAAACAGAACAATATCACTTCATCGGCAAGGATATTATTTATTTCCATACTCTGTTCTGGCCTGCCATGCTGCATTTTTCCGGCAAGAAAACACCGGATAATGTCTTTGTGCACGGGTTTATTACGGTTTCCGGTGAAAAAATGTCCAAGTCACGCGGTACGGGCATTTCGCCGCTCCGGTATCTGGATATCGGCATGGACCCGGAATGGCTACGCTATTATATTGCCGCAAAACTGAATGCTCATGTTGAAGACGTGGATTTCACGGCGGAAGATTTCATCGCCCGCGTCAACGCGGATCTGATCGGGAAATATGTCAATATCGCCAGCCGCGCTGCCGGGTTCATCTTCAAAAAGTTCGGCGGGCGTATTGATCCGGGCATCCCTGAATCCAGTGATTCGCTGCTGGGCCATCTTCGTGCCGGCGCCGATGAGATCGCCAGCCTGTATGAAGCCCGCGAATATGGCCGGGTGCTCAGGCAAATCATGCAATACGCGGATATGGTCAATGCATATACGGACGAGCATAAACCCTGGGTGCTGGCAAAAGACCCTATGTATGAAGCCCTGTTGCATGAAGTTTGCAGCAAGCTGCTGGAAGCTTTCCGTATCCTGACGATATACCTGAAGCCGGTATTGCCCGCACTGGCGGAAAAAGTGGAAGCTTTCCTTAATCTGCCGTCCATGCAATGGGCCGATGTCTATACCCCCATGAAAAGCGGTCACCTCATCAATGCCTATACGCACCTGATGCAGCGAGTGGATGAAAGGCTTATGGATGCCCTGCTGGAACCTGACGCGCCAGTACCCGGCGCCGGGGAATCGAATGATGCCGCCCAGGCTATTGAGCACATCGCGCCGGAAATCACGATAGAGGATTTTGAGAAAGTGGACCTGCGTGTGGCAAAAATTGTGGAGTGCAGCCTGGTTGACGGCGCAAACCGCTTGCTCAGGCTTTCCCTTGACGTGGGCGAAGGCCGCTTGCGAAATGTATTCGCAGGCATCCGCTCCGCTTATCAACCGGAGGATCTGGTAGGGAAAATGACTGTGATGGTTGCCAACCTTGCACCGCGCAAAATGAAATTCGGCATTTCGGAAGGCATGGTGCTGGCGGCTTCTGATCCGGATGATTCCGGCATCTATATCCTGCAACCCTGGCCCGGCGCGACACCGGGCATGAAGATACGCTAAAGGCGTTATCACCGGAGGCATTCATGCTGTTCTTCTGGCGACAACCTGTCTGGCAGTCGGAACTTGACGGTCTCTTGCAACAACTGGCCAAAGACGATCCGGCCCTGCCGGAAAAAAAGACGGCAGGTCTGGATGAACGGCTGGAAACCGAACCGTTTGATCCCGTGCGCGAGGCCCGTGAGAAGGCGTCACTGTTGCCTTTTCCGGCAACTCCCTATCCCTGAAATCATGGCATGGCAGGCATATGAACACACCAGGGGAAATATTGCCGGAAAACCCGCCTGCCATTGCGCGGCTGTACGGCGAAGCGCTGCTCGAACTGCCGGCGGACCTGTATATACCGCCCGAAGCGCTCGAAGTCTTTCTGGAAACTTTTGAAGGACCGCTTGATCTGCTGCTGTACCTTATCAGACGACA
>JAISIS010000092.1 GCA_031261905.1 Burkholderiaceae bacterium | reverse complement strand
TAACAAGGCGCCGCAAGGCAACATTTCACGGTGGGGATCCCCCCTCCGTGGGCAAGGGCGTACACGCCTGCCCTTCCCCCAAATAAGGAAACGGCGCCCTGGAAAGGACGCCGTTTTCCGGTAAAACGCTATAGTGGATTACAGCGCTTTATTTCCGCGGATGCGGGTAATGTCGGCATCGCTGTAGCCCAGTTCCTTCAGCACTTCATCGGTGTGCTCGCCAAGCAGCGGTGCAGGACGAACATCGATATCCATACCGGAGAACTTGATCGGGGAAGAGATCGTCAGGTACTTGCCGCCACGATCCTTGTGTTCAACTTCCACGATGGTCTTCAGTTTGCGCAGGGACGGGTCATAAGCCAGTTCCTTCATGGACATAACCGGGCCGCAGGGAATGTCATATTCAGCCGCCCATTTGGTAACTTCGTGCTTGTCCATGTTTTTCAGCAGGGATTCGACATAAGCGAAGATCTTCAGCTGTTTGTCGCGACGCGCTTCAAAGGTATTGTACTCAGGATCGGTAACCCATTCCGGCTTGTTGATGCGGGTGCAGATCTTGTCCCATGCATTTGCCTGCAGGGTGAAGTACACGTAATCGTCCGGATCGGAACCATCCCATGCGCCTTTACATTTCAGCATCCAGCCAGGTTGGCCGCCGCCGCCTGCGTTACCGCCGCGCGGGGTGCTGTCGCCGAGGGGGATACCCAGTTCACCGTGCGGGTATTCATCCAGACGACCGGTCAGTTCCAGACGTTGCTGGTCACGCAGTTTGATACGGGCCAGGTTCAGAACGGCTTCCTGCATTGCAACAGCCACTTTCTGGCCTTTGCCGGTGTTGTGACGTTGTTGCAGTGCGGCCAGAATGCCGATGCACAGGTGCATACCGGAGTTGGAGTCACCCAGAGCAGCGCCGGAAACGAGCGGCGGGCCATCCCAGAAGCCGGTGGTTGCAGCAGCGCCGCCGGAGCATTGCGCCACGTTTTCAAACACCTTGTAGCTTTCGTTGGCGTGGCCTTCGGCATAGCCTTTAACGGAAGCCATAATCAGGCGCGGGTTCAGTTCATTGTGGATACGCTCCCAGGAGAAACCCATACGATCCATTGCGCCCGGTGCAAAGTTTTCCACCAGAATGTCTGCGCTCTTGATCAGTTTTTCCAGGATTTCCTTGCCGTCCGGTGTTTTGGTATTCAGCGTAATGGAACGCTTGTTGCCGTTGAACATCGTAAAGTACAGGCTGTCCTTGCCTTCAATATCCCTCAGCCAGCCACGGGTCACGTCGCCGGCGCCAGGCAATTCAACCTTGATCACGTCAGCGCCAAAGAAACCCAGCATCTGGGTACAGGCAGGACCGGCTTGAACGTGGGTCATATCAATAATCTTAATTCCATCAAGTGCTTTAGTCATAATTCCTTTTCCTTATTGATAAAACTTCTTGTGTTTTAGTGCCGCTACACAGCGAGAAACCATGCGCGGCAACTCACCTGACCACCCATCCAAGCTGAATGGCAAATGAGGTTGCTGAGACAGGACTGCAAGCCGCGTTCATGTAAAACAACCACATAAAGCGCTTACAAATTGTGTGTATAGCACGCCTATTTTACTCAAGAATCCATTTTAAGCAATACAAATAATCAATTTTTGGTTCCGTGGACGTGAGAATCTGACCTGTAAGAGGTTGTTTGGGCGCATTCCGGGCAAAATCGGGCATAATGTGGCGAGAAATATCCTTTTACTCACCCCCGCAGGACAGAGCGCATCCCCGAAAATGAATAATACCGCCCCGAGCAACTTCAATCCCGGCAAGCTGGAAGAATTCGACTTTTCTTCATTTCCTCCTTCCGTTCTGGGAAGGTTGAGCTTTCGGATCACGCCGCCCGTCAATCCCCCTTTGCCGCCGGGCGGGCATCTGCTGGGCGTTGCCGAAGAGCGGGATACGCTTTTGATTGTCCCTGAAGGGCTGGAGCCTGGCGAGCCTGTCCCGCTGCTGGTGATGTTTCACGGCGCGGGCGGCAGTGCGGAAAAGGTATTGCCATTTCTGGACGCACATGCCAAAGCAGGCCGCTTCCTGCTCATGCTGCCGCAATCCATTTATCCCACCTGGGATTTGACGATAGGCGGGCACGGCCCGGATATTGAACGCCTGGAGAAAGCGCTGGCTGTCGTTTCCTCGCACTTTGTAATTGATCCTGACCATTTCGGCTTTGCCGGTTTCTCGGATGGCGGCAGCTACGCGCTTTCGGCTGGCATTACCAACGGCAACCTGCTCTCGCATGTCATCGTGTTTTCCGGTGGTTTCATGAACGTGTACCACAAGGAAGGCAGGCCGCTGGTTTTCATTGCCCACAGTCCGGAGGACGAGCAGCTCAACATCAAGACCAGCGGGCTGAAACATTACGAGCAGTTAAGGCGTGAAGGATATAACGTGCACTTTCAGATGTTCTCCGGGCCGCACATCATCCATCCGCCAGTTGTGGAGAAAGCCATGACCTTTTTCCTGCGAAAGACGCCCAAACGTACATGATCGTACCTGATGGAAATATCCTGTATATATAATGGCGAAATGCGGTTTCCTTTCATCAACCCCGATA